>NZ_BCBW01000025.1:0-159317 GCF_001315805.1 Olleya sp. ITB9 | reverse complement strand
GTATACTTTATGGGAAGAGTCGGATAACTAGGTTTAATATATTAAGAACTCTTTTTTAGTGTGTTTTTTTTACTTGTCTGATTATAATTTAGTGTGTATCTCTTTATTTATAGAATAGCATTATTTATATTACCCTACATTATTAATCTTCAATGGAAATCAATAAAGACTTAATTCTAGCTAATAATTTTGTTAATAATACTGATAGAAATATTTTTCTAACAGGAAAAGCTGGTACTGGTAAAACAACTTTTCTTCATAAATTAAAACGTGATTCATTAAAAAGAATAGTGATTGTTGCCCCAACAGGTGTTGCAGCAATAAATGCTAAAGGTGTTACTATTTATTCATTTTTTCAATTACCTTTTGGACCTATATTACCTAATGATGATTTAAATACCCCTTCAGGTTTTAAAAGAAAGTTTAGTAAAACTAAAATCAATATTATTAAGTCTATGGATTTATTAATAATTGATGAAATTAGTATGGTTAGAGCTGATCTTCTTGATGGAATTGATAAAACCTTAAGACGGTTTAGAGATAGAAAAGTTGTATTTGGAGGTGTACAAGTTTTAATGATAGGAGATTTACAACAATTATCTCCTGTTGTAAAAGACAATGATTGGCATTTATTAAAACAATTTTATAAAAATCCTTTTTTCTTTAGTAGTTATGCTTATCAAGGATGTCAACCAATTTCTGTTGAACTAAAACATATTTATAGACAAGATAATCCTAAGTTTATTGATATCTTAAATGAAATAAGGACTAATACTTTATCAAAAGCTTCAACTGACGAATTAAATAAACGTTACAATCCTAATTTTATACCATCTGATAATGATGGTTATATTTCATTAACAACACATAATAACAAAGCTGAACAAGTTAATAATTCAGCTTTAGCTAATTTAAAAGGAAAAGAAAAAACCTATAATGCTAAAATAGAAGGTAAGTTTCCTGAATTCTCTTATCCTAATAAAGATAAATTAGTTTTAAAGGTCGGAGCTCAAGTCATGTTTGTTAAAAATGATAGCTCAATCGAAAAACGTTACTTTAATGGTAAAATAGGTAAAGTTATATTATTAGATAAGGATGAAGTTGTCATTAAATGTCCTGATGATGAATTTAATATAATTACAAAACCTGAAGTTTGGGATAACATTAATTATAATGTAGATCCAGAAACTAAAGCAATTACCGAAAACAAAATAGGTTCTTATACCCAAATGCCATTACGTTTAGCTTGGTCAATTACTATACATAAAAGTCAAGGTTTAACTTTTGATAAAGCTATCATTGATGCCGAAGGAGCTTTTGCACATGGTCAGACTTATGTTGCTTTAAGTAGATGTAAGTCATTAGAAGGCTTGGTACTAAAAAGTAAAATTACTTCTAACCAAATTATTAGTGATAATAACGTAATTCAATTTAACAAAGAAGCTGAAGCTAATCAGCCTACAGAGTTAATTTTAAATCAATCTAAATCTAGTTATCAATTAGGTTTAATTTCTGAGATTTTCAATTTTTACAAATTTTTATATCCTGTTAATCGAATTTTAGATATTTACTATAAAAACATTGGAAGTTTTCAAGGTAATATAGAAGCTCCTTTAATAACTATTAAGGATACTGTTGCTTCTTTATTAAAAGTCGCAAATGGTTTTAAAGCTCAATTGTCTGAGTTAACCTCTAAGGCTTTACTTCCAGAATCAAACGATCAAATCCAAGAAAGATTTATTAAAGCTATTAATTATTTTAAATCACAAACAGATTCTAAGATTATAGATACCTATAAAACATTTAATTTTTCAACTGATAATAAAAATTTAGAAAAAGATTTTAATAAACAATTAGATACGGTTGAAGAGTTAATTGCTATCAAAACGCTTTATTTTTCAAATTTTAATAAAGGCTTCAAAGTAAACACATTCTTGGAATTACGAGCTAAGTCTGTTTTCTTAACTAAAGAAAAACCAAAAAAATCAAGAACATCTGTTATTGATGGAACTACCAATGTCGAGTTATTTGAGCTTTTAAGAGAATTAAGAAACACAATAGCTGAGAGAGAAGATTTAATACATTTTCAAATTTTTACTCAAAAGTCATTATACGAAATGTGTGAAACCCTACCAACTAATAAAACAGAGTTACTTAATGTTAATGGTTTTGGAAAAACTAGAGTTGAAAAATACGGAAAAGAAATACTAAAAGTTATTATTGATTATTGTAATGAAAATGATATAGAAACTTCAAAAGCTATTGAAGTCTTTGACAAACCAAAACCTAAAAGAAAAAAAGGAGATACAATGTTGACTTCTTTACAGCTTTTTAAAGCTGGTAAATCAGTCGAGCAAATTGCTTTTGAGCGTGATTTAAATGTTAATACTATAATTGGTCATTTGGCTAGCTTTATAGCAACAGGTGAGGTTAAAATAACTGATTTAATATCAGAAAAACATTATAAAGAACTTAAAGCCATTATACCAAAGCATAAATTTGAGAATCTATCCGATTTAAAACATCAAATTGATGATAAGTATACTTATGGAGAAATAAGATTAGTTTTAGACGAAATTTCAAAATAAAAAAAGGCTTTAAATTTAATTTAAAGCCTTTTTAGTTTTCTAGTTATAATTAAAGATTACCCTTTAATAACACCTCTAGAAATCACTATTTTTTGTATTTCAGAAGTACCTTCATAAATCTGTGTGATTTTTGCATCACGCATTAAACGCTCTACATGGTATTCTTTTACAAAACCATTTCCACCATGTATTTGCACAGCTTCAACCGTTTGTTCCATTGCAACTTTACTAGCATATAATTTAGCCATAGCACTAGACATGTCATAGTTGTTACCTTGGTCTTTATCCCAAGCAGCTTTCATGACTAACATACGTGCAGCTTCAATTTCAGTATACATATCAGCTAATTTAAATGCAATAGCTTGATGGTTACAAATTTCTGTACCAAAAGCTTTACGCTCTTTACTGTATTTTAATGCTAACTCATATGCACCAGATGCAATACCTAAAGCTTGTGCAGCAATACCAATACGCCCACCAGATAAAGTTTTCATTGCAAATTTAAATCCAAATCCATCTTCACCAATACGGTTTTCTTTTGGTACTTTAACGTCGTTAAATTGTAAAGTATGTGTATCACTTCCTCTAATTCCTAATTTATCTTCTTTAGGTCCAATGTCAAAACCAGGAGTTCCTTTTTCAACAATAAAAGCATTAATACCTTTATGTCCTTTTTCCCTATCTGTTTGTGCAATTACTAAGTATACATCACTACGTCCACCATTAGTAATCCAGTTTTTTGTACCATTAATAATATAGTGATCACCTTTATCAATAGCAGTAGTTTTTTGTGATGTTGCATCACTACCAGCTTCAGGTTCACTTAAACAAAATGCTCCTATAGATTCTCCTGAAGCTAATTTTGTTAAATACTTTTGTTTTTGTTCTTCTGAACCAAAAGCTTCAAGACCATAGCAAACTAAAGAGTTATTAACTGACACCATTACAGAAGCTGAGGCATCAATTTTTGATAATTCTTCCATAATTAATACGTAAGAAATAGCATCCATACCACTTCCTCCATACTTAGGGTCTACCATAATTCCCATAAAACCTAGAGCTCCCATTTTTCGTACTAATTCGTCCGGAAACGTTTGTGCGTTATCACGCTCGATAACTCCTGGTAATAATTCTGTTTGTGCAAAATCGCGAGCTGCATCGCGAATCATGATATGTTCTTCAGTTAGGCTAAAATCCATAATTTATATAAGATTGTTGATTTAATAAAAATTGTACGCAAAGATAAGTTTTTATTAGCATTTTTTCAATCGATATAGTTATTTTTACAGGATATGATTAAAGACAAGTTTTGCGTAATTGGTGTGATGTCTGGTACCTCTTTAGATGGTATAGATCTAGCTTTAATTTCATTTAAAAAAGAAACCGACTGGAGCTTCAAAATCAATAAAGCAACAACCATTGCTTATTCTCAAGATTGGACTAATAGACTAAAAGGCTTAACAGATTTAGATCATTCAAAATTAGACAGTTTAGATCAAGAATATACTGCATATTTAGCTAACATAATTAATCAATTTATTCAAGAAAATAACATAAAAACTATAGATGCAGTATGCTCTCATGGTCATACAGCCTTGCATCAACCGGATTTAGGATATACGTTACAAATAGGAAACTTACCTAAGTTAGCAACATTAATTAAGCAAAATGTTGTGTGTGATTTTAGAGTTCAGGATGTTAAGTTAGGAGGTCAAGGTGCTCCTTTGGTACCTATTGGTGATCAATTATTATTTAATCAATACACTTGGTGTTTAAATTTGGGTGGATTTGCTAATATTTCCTGTCAAGCAGAAAACCAACGCATAGCATTTGATATTTGTCCAGTAAATATAGTACTTAATAAATACGTCAACAGTTTAGGTTTAAGTTTTGACAACAAAGGAAGCATTGCCAGAAACGGAAACATTTGTCAACCTCTGTTAGAACAGTTAAATGACTTACCATTTTATGCACAAAAGCATCCAAAATCTTTAGGATTGGAATGGGTAAAGACAAACATTTTTCCGTTAATAGATAGTTATAATTTAAAGACTGAAGACATTTTGCACACCTACGTTAAACACTGTGCACAACAAATAGCAGCAATAATAAACCAAACAGATAAAGCATCGGTATTAACAACAGGAGGTGGTGTTTTTAATTCGTTTTTAATAGAAGAAATTCAAGTATTAACATCAAATAAAATTGTTATACCTTCAACAAAAATAATAGAGTTTAAGGAAGCCTTAATTTTTGCCTTTCTTGGTGTATTACGCTTGTTAAATCAAAATAATTGTTTAAAATCCGTAACAGGAGCTTCAAAAGACCACTCCTCAGGTAATATTTATAAAATCAATCCATAATTATCATTAGTTATGCTATGTGTTTAGAGCTCAGAAGCCCTAAAATGTTAACATTAAATTATCATAATAAAAATGGTTTAACTATTAAAATGCATTTTTTGTTTTTTTATATTTGTTGAACTAATAAAATCTAATACTTCTTAAGATGAATCAACTTTAGCTACCTTAATATTATTCTCCGATTTAAAAGAAAATATTAAAGTTGAAACCAAAATCAATAATGAAAGACTTATTAAAAATTTACGAAAATAAAGAACCAGAAATTATATTTAACTGGAAAGATTCCGAAACTGAAGCAGAAGGATGGACTGTAATAAACTCGCTAAGAGGTGGAGCAGCAGGAGGAGGAACCAGAATGCGCAAAGGATTAGACATGAATGAAGTGTTGTCTTTAGCAAAAACAATGGAAGTTAAATTTACTGTTTCAGGACCAGCAATTGGAGGTGCAAAATCAGGAATAAATTTTGATCCAAAAGACCCAAGAAAAAAAGGCGTTTTAGAGCGTTGGTATAAAGCAGTATCACCATTACTTAAAAGTTATTATGGTACTGGAGGAGACTTAAATGTAGACGAAATACATGAAGTAATTCCAATTACAGAAGAATCTGGAGTTTGGCATCCACAAGAAGGTGTTTTTAACGGACACTTTAAACCAACAGAAGCAGATAAAATAAACCGTATCGGACAATTACGTCAAGGTGTTATAAAAGTGTTAGAAAACACTAATTTTTCTCCAGATGTTGCAAAAAAATATACTGTAGCAGACATGATTACAGGTTATGGTGTTGCAGAAGCTGTAAAACATTATTATGATATTTATGGAGGAAGTGTAAAAGGAAAACGTGCAGTTGTACAAGGTTTTGGAAACGTTGGATCTGCAGCAGCTTATTACTTAGCTCAAATGGGAGCAAAAGTAGTTGGTATTATTGATATCTCTGGAGGAGTTATTAATGAAGACGGATTTTCTTTTGAAGACATAAAAGATTTCTTCTTAACTAAAAACGGAAACACATTATCAACAGATAATATGATTCCTTTTGCCGAAATGAATGAGCGTGTTTGGTCATTAGAAACCGAAATTTTTGCACCTTGTGCAGCCTCAAGATTAATAACACAAGATCAAATAGATCAAATGATAAACACAGGTTTAGAAGTTGTATCATGTGGTGCAAATGTACCTTTTGCTGATAAAGAAATTTTCTTTGGATCAATTATGGAACAAACCGATGAGCGTGTAAGTCTTATACCAGATTTTATTTCAAACTGTGGTATGGCTCGTGTATTTGCCTACTTTATGGAACGTAAAGTACAAATGACAGATGAAGCTATCTTTAATGATACTTCTAATATTATCAAAAAAGCTATACAAAACGTACATGCTAAAAATACTTCTAAAAAAGAAATTAGCAAAACTGCTTTTGAAATAGCACTAAAACAACTTATTTAAAATATAATTAATATGTTCAAGAATTTTTTAGGGAATAGCCCAAAATGGTTTAAACTAACCATGATTAGTTTTTTAATTTTTAACATTTTTTCTTTTTTCGTATTAGGAAAAACTGTGACTTCATGGCTTTTTATTGCTGAGTTTATTTTTACTCTAGCTATGGCATTAAAATGTTATCCATTACAATCTGGTGGATTATTAGCAATAGAGGTTATTGCTTTAGGGTTAACATCTCCTGAAAATGCGTATCATGAAGTTGATCAAAATTTAGAAGTAATCCTACTTTTAGTATTCATGGTAGCTGGTATTTATTTCATGAAGCCATTACTGATGTTTATCTTTAGTAAAGTATTTACTAAAATAAAATCTAAAGTAGTTTTATCTCTATTATTTGTATTTCTATCAGCAGTTTTATCAGCCTTTTTAGATGCTTTAACAGTAACAGCAGTATTAATTAGTGTAGCTGTTGGGTTTTATGGTGTTTATCACAAAATTCATTCTAGTGAAGCAGATTATGACTCAAGTGGAGTAAAAGATAGAGAAGAATTAAGTGGAGAAACTCTAGAACAATTTAGAAGTTTTTTAAGAAGTTTAATCATGCATGGAGTTGTAGGTACAGCTTTAGGTGGTGTTTGTACTTTGGTTGGTGAGCCTCAAAACTTATTGATTGGAGAAAGATTAGGATGGGACTTTATTGAGTTTTTCATTCAAATGGCTCCAATAACTATTCCTGTATTAATTGCTGGTTTATTAACAACTATAATATTAGAGCTAACAGGATCTTTTGGTTTTGGTGAAAAATTACCTCCTGTTGTAGCTGGAATTATCGAAAATTATACAATTGAAGAAGACAGAAACAGAACAGATAAGCAAAAATATGCACTTATAGTTCAAGGTGTAGCAGCTGTATTATTAATCATGGGATTAGCATTACATATCGCTCCTGTTGGATTTATTGGATTAGCTTTAATTATTTTCCAAACTGCATTTATGGGTATTATTGATGAGCACCAATTAGGACATGCTTTTGAAGAAGCATTACCATTTACAGGTCTGCTTGTTGTGTTTTTTGTAATTGTAGCCATGATACATGACCAACATTTATTTAGTCCTATTATTAATTGGGCTTTAAAACAAGATCCAGCTGCACAACCAGGTTTATTTTATTTAGCTAACGGTTTCCTGTCTGCAATTAGTGATAATGTATTTGTTGCAACGGTATATATAGGAGAAGTTCAAGAAGCATTTAAAAGTGGAGCAATTGATAGAGAGCATTTCGAAAAATTAGCAATTGCTATTAACACAGGTACAAATCTACCAAGTGTAGCAACGCCAAACGGTCAAGCAGCATTCTTATTTTTATTAACTTCAGCATTAGCACCATTAATCAATTTATCTTACGGTAAAATGGTAAAAATGGCATTACCATATACAATTGTATTAGGTGTGTTAGGTTATATAATGGTAAAAATTGTTTTAGTATAATTTAATTAAAAGATTAGCGTTAGATATTTAAGTAAAAACATAATATGATAAGCACATTAATTCAAGACACTGCTCAAGCGGTAGATCCATTAACAGAAGGAGAACCAGTTGAAAAAACATTATCAATAATCGAGTTAATAACAACAGGTGGTACTGCAGGTATGATTATTATCGCATTACTATTTGTGTTATTAGTCATGGCAGTTTACATTTATTTTGAAAGAATCTTTGCTATAAAGGATGCTTCAAAAATTGATTCTAATTTTATGAATCAAATTAAAGATTACGTTAGTAATGGTAAAATCGAGTCAGCTCAAAATTTATGCACAACTGTAGATTCACCTGTATCTAGATTAATTAGCAAAGGGGTTTCTAGAATTGGAAAACCTTTAGACGATATTAATACAGCTATTGAAAATGCAGGACGACTAGAAATTTATAGTTTAGAAAAAAATGTAAGTGTACTAGCAACTATATCTGGAGCTGCACCAATGATTGGTTTCCTTGGGACAGTAATAGGTATGATTTTATCTATTTTTGAAATTGCTAATTCTGGTGGTTCTATAGACATAAAGACACTAGCAGATGGTTTATATACAGCAATGACAACAACTGTTGGTGGTTTAATTGTAGGTATTGTAGCTTACATTGCATACAACCATTTAGTTGTTAAAACAGATAAAGTTGTATATCAAATGGAAGCTAACTCGCTTGAATTTTTAGATTTATTAAACGAACCTAGTTAATATGCGTTTAAGAGGAAGAAATAAAGTAACACCAGAATTTAACATGTCGTCTATGACAGACATCGTGTTCTTACTGCTTATCTTTTTTATGATTGCATCAACTTTAGTCTCGGCAGAAGCTATTGATTTATTATTACCTAAATCATCAAGCAAAACCACACAGACTAAAAACGTATCTGTAAGCGTTGATAAAAACGTTAACTATTATGTAGATATGAAGCAAGTATCTAAAGATAAATTAGAAGCAGAAGTACTAGCAAAAGTTGGTAATGTAGACTCTCCAACTATTACTATAAGATCAGATGAAAGTGTAGAAATGCAACATGTCGTGTTTATCATGGATATTGCAAACCGAAATAAAATCAAATCGTCATTGGCAGTAAAAGCACAATAAGATGAAATATTTAAAAACCAAACACGAAAAGAACTCAGCAAAAATAACAGCATTAATTATGTTGATATTACTATTGCTTCTATTTGTAGTTGGTCAAAATTATATGGATCCACCAGAAGAATATGGTGTTGCCATTAACTTTGGAGGTTCTTCTGGAGGTGGAGGAGGTGCGCCAGCTCAAGCAGCTGCACCAACTAAAACACAACCAGAAGAGACTAAACCTCAAGAAGAAGTACAGCAACAGGAAGCTGCTGCTGCACCAACGTCAAAAGAAGACGTCATTACACAAGAAGATGAAGACGCTGTTGCAATTAAAAAACAGCAAGAACAAGCTAAAAAGGAAAACGATGCTATAGCCAAAGCTAAAGCAGACCAATTAGCTAAAGAACAAGCTGCAAAAGCAGCTAAAGCTGCTGCAGAAGCTGCAGAAAAAAAGAGACAAGATGAGATTAGAAAAGCTAATGACGCTTTAATTAACGGAATTAGTAATTCAGAAAATGCATCTGATTCTAATAATAACGGTCCAGGAAATGGACCAGGAAATGGTTCAGGATCAGGTAACTCTTATGGACCAAGTAAATTTGGTGATGGTACAGGAAAAGGAAGTGGTAATGGTGTAGGTTATGGTTTAAATGGAAGAGGTAAGCCTAGATTTAACACTATTGTTCAGGACTGTAACGAGTCTGGACTTGTAGTAGTGCAAATTGAAGTTGACCGTTCCGGTAAAGTAGTAAAAGCAGTTCCAGGAGTTAAAGGAACCAAAAACACTGCTGCTTGTTTATTAGAACCTGCTCGTAAAATAGCATTAACTCATAAATGGGCTCCAGACAGTAATGCTCCAGAACGTCAAATAGGATTTGTAAGTATCAATTTTAAATTAGGTCAATAAACTATCATGACTTATTTAGAGACTGTAAATTGGATGTTTTCTCAACTTCCAATGTATCAAAAGCAAGGTCAAACAGCATTTAAAAAAGACTTATCTAACACTATTAATTTAGCTAATCACCTTAATAATCCACAACATAAGTTTAAATCTTTACATGTAGCTGGTACTAATGGTAAAGGCTCTAGTAGTCACCTGTTAGCATCTGTACTTCAGGAAGCTGGTTATAAAGTTGGATTATATACTTCACCACATTTAAAAGATTTTAGAGAGCGCATTAAAATTAATGGCAAAGAAGTTAGCAAGCAATTTGTTATTGATTTTATAGAAGAAAACAAATCTTTTTTTGAAGATAATTCATTGTCTTTTTTTGAAATGACAGTAGGTATGGCTTTTGACTATTTTGCAAAACAAAAAGTTGATTTTGCAGTTATTGAAGTCGGTTTAGGAGGTCGTTTAGATTCAACAAATATTATTATTCCTGAGGTCTCATTAATAACTAATATAGGATTAGATCATGTGCAGTTTTTGGGTGATACTTTAAGTTTAATAGCTTCAGAAAAAGCAGGTATTATAAAATCAAATATCCCTGTTGTTATTAGCGAAACACAACCAGAAACTCAAGATGTTTTTAACGCTTTCGCGGAAAAAAATAGCAGTCCAATCTATTTTGCAGATCAATTAATTACCAAAACGTTTACAACAGATTTAAAAGGAAGCTATCAATCCAAGAATATAAAAGGTGTTGTACAAACCGTAAACCTACTAAATAAAAAAGGATATAAAATATCTGAAGATAACATTGTTAACGGATTACTTCATTCGGTAAAAAATACAGGTTTAAAAGGACGTTGGCAGACATTAAATACAGCTCCTAAAGTTATTTGTGATACGGCTCATAATAAAGAAGGTTTAACTTTAGCAATGCAGCAGTTATTACAAGAAAAATACTCTAATCTTCATGTTGTATTTGGAGTGGTTAATGACAAAGATTTGGTTTCCATTTTGCCTTTATTACCAAAACACGCAACATATTATTTTTGCAAGCCAAACGTCCCAAGAGGTTTGGATGCTAGTGTGTTAATGCAATCTTTTTTGGATAATGGATTTAGTGGTAAGCCTTACGCTTCTGTAGAAGAAGCATACAATACAGCATTAAATACAGCTTCGGTTGATGACGTAATTTATATTGGAGGAAGTACTTTTGTGGTTGCCGAAGTGGTTTAATTTCATATAAATTGTATCTTACACTTTCATTTAATTCATCATAAAAAATGTTAGAGATAATCAATCAAGTGTTTTCTATTCAATTAAAAAGTAATAAAGAAAATTTAACAGTTTTCAATAGAAATATTGATAGGATTAATCATGAATTTGAAACTTTGGGTTACCATATTATTAATCCAATTGGTCAAACATACCGAAACGAAATGACTGACGTTGAAGCCAATATTACTGGTGATTTTAATGGACAAATGAAAATTGTTAAAGTGCTAAAACCTATAGTTTATAAAAAAACTGATAACCAAAATAGTTTAGTACAAAAAGGAATTGTAATTGTAGAATAACACCCAATGAAGACCATTAACTTAGCTATTGATTTAGGTACCACAAACAGCTTAATTGCTAATTATAATAATGGTGCTGTTAAAATATATAATAACCCTTTAGGTTTAAAACAAACTTTACCTTCATGTGTTGCTTTTAGAGGTAATCGCACAATTATTGGAGATAAAGCTTTAGATTATTTAGAGAAGGATGCAGAAAATGTTTGCATGCTTTTTAAACGTAAAATGGGTACACAAGAAACTTATTTTATACCGTCTATTAACAAAGAAATGTCTCCAATAGACTTATCTTCTTTAATTTTAAAAGAATTAAAAAACTTTGTTACAGATACGGATCAACTACAAACTGCTGTAATAACAATTCCAGCATCTTTTGATACGATACAATCTAACGCAACTAAAAAAGCAGGTTATTTAGCAGGTTTTAAAGAAGTTGTTTTGTTGCAAGAACCTATTGCAGCATGTTTAGCTTTTGCAAATCAGTCTAATTTGGATATAGAAACATCTAAAAATTGGATTGTTTATGATTTTGGTGGAGGAACTTTTGATGTGGCTTTAGTTGAAGTCAATGACAGAGAATTGAAGGTTATAGATAATGAAGGTGATAATTTTTTAGGAGGAGCAGATTTTGATAATCTTATAGTCGAAAAAATAATTGTTCCAAAAATTGAGGCCAACGCTAATATTACTAACCTTTGGAAAGATATTAAATCTAAATCAAGTCAATATAAAGGCTTGTATTTTGAGTTGCTTAAAAAAGCTGAAGAAGCTAAAAAAGAATTATCTGTTTATCCTGAAACAGAAATAGAGATAGATATTGATATTGATATTAAGGATGATAATATATTTGAACAGATTATAATAACTAGAGCAGAGTTTGAAGCTGTTATTACTCCTAAGGTTGAGCAAACCATTACGTTTATTAAAAAAGTAATTTCTCAAAATCAATTATTAAACTCACAAATAGAACGTTTAATATTAATTGGAGGTAGTACTTATGTGCCTTTAATTAAACAACGCATTAAAGAAGAAACTGGTATTTTAGTAGATTCTAGTATAGATCCAACATCTGCAGTTGTAGATGGAGCAGCTTACTTTGCTGGATCTAAACCTACAACTATTGTAACTGAAGAAACTATTGTAGTAGAAGAGGAGAGTAGTATTGACACTCAGATTTTTTATGAGCAAAACACTAGAGATTTAGAAGAGTTAATCACATGTAAAGTTTCTGGGACAGATTTAAAATATAGAGTAACAAGAACGGATGGTGGTTATGATTCTGGAATAAAAATAATTGAAAATGGTGGCTTTGCCGAGTTTGTACCGCTTTTAAAAGGACAATTAAACCAATTTAAAATACAGGTTTTAGATCAACAGTTAAATCCTTTAAAAACCATCAATACAATAGCTATAAATCAAGGAAGTTATAACGTTTTAGGTCAACCGCTACCTATAGATATTTGTATGGAAATTGATGATATTGATGCTTCGGTTACTAGATTAGAACAGATTTTTAGAAAAGGAAGTATTCTTCCACTAAAGAAAAAAATATATAAAACAGCATCAAAAACCATATTAAAAGATTCTGATGCTAATCTAATAATTAATATTGTTGAAGGGCAATCCAAAGGTTTACCAAGTTCTGGTTTAAGCATTGGTTATATCGAGTTTTCTGGAAAAGACCTTGAAGAAGATTTAATAAAAGGAACTGATATAGAAATAGAATTAGAGATTACAGAGTCTAGAGATTTAAAAATAAATGTCTATTTGCAAGCTTGTGATCAAGAATTTAAAAATGTTTTTAGCCAGTCAGAACGCACTATAAGTATTTCTAAAATAAACATGGAAATTAATGCTGTTTTATCTGATGTAGAATACCTTATCAAAGAACAAGTTGAAGAAGAAAATTTTGAGTATTCTAATAAGTTAGAACAATTAAGAGTTGGTTTAATTGAAATTCAGATTGAAACAACGTTATTAAATGATGATGATGTTTCTGATAAAAAATATCAATTAGACGATCAAAAGCGTAAGCTTATACAAACCTTTGATACGCTAACTAGAAACAAGGTTATAGCTCTAGAAATTGAAGAGTATAACATTTCTAAATATAGTTTAGAATGGGAAGTTAATAAAGAAGAAAACGAAAAATACAGACCTAAATATCTAAAGGTTATTGCTAACGAAAAAGAAGTCATTAATTCTGGTGATAAATATTTAATTAGAGCTAAAATAAAAGAATTAGACGTATTGTTTAATTCAATTATCCAGTCTAGTGATGAGAATTTTATATCCTATTTTTTTGGTCTAAAATACACTTCAGGATTTACTGATACTAAAAAAGCAGATAAGTTAATGAAGCAAGGTGATGAAGCTATTGAGCGTAAAGATTATAAATCTTTAAAACATATTGTTTATGCATTATATGCTTTACTGCCAGATAGAGAAAAAGAGAAGCAAAAACAATTTAAAGATGATAGTAAAACAGGTTTAAGATAACTATTTAGTTGTATTTATTTTTATACCATTTTGTATATATGTAATCAATATTTAAGGCCTCAAGTTCTAGCTTATTGGTTTTAATATGATCACGTAAAAAAGTGTCAATAGTTGTTTTATTAGTCTTAAAATCTTTATTAAATTTTACTTCTTGACTAAAAGGTAAAATGTTAATTTCTGTATTTGTTCCGGTTTCAAATGTTTTTACTTTGTATAATTTAGATAGCTCAGTTTGTGTTTTAAAATGAGAGAATCGTCCAGGAGAAAAATATTGACCTGTATAAAATAATAACGAGTCTCCTTGTTTAATATTGATATACCTTGTTTCTTCATTAGGTATATAGATAGTTTGATCTATACCTTGGGTTAGCCTAAAAACAACAAGATCTTTATTAGTATTGTTTTTAAGTAAACTATAATTATTTACTCTATTTTCTGAAGATTCAATAGTGTTAAATGTTTTTGGATAGGCATTTGTAAATGCAGTTATAGGTGTGGTTGGTTTTGGATTTTTTTCTTGATCTTCTCGTTTTGTTTTCAGCTTTAAGCTGTAAATAAATCTTATATGATTTTTTGATTTATACCTATTACCATATATGTTTGGTAATGTTATAGTTTTAATAGTGTTGTTATTTTTTAAGATTACGGTTTCTTCTATATTGTTATTTTTAAAATTATTTGAACCTAAAGTTTGCTGCTCTAATTGTTTTTTTTCTTGAATTTTACGAATAGCCTCTAAAATATTTTTATTGTTTTCGTTTGTGTTACCAATATTAATTCTATCATATTGATCATAATAGTTAGAAGGACTACTGCTATCACTTCTAAAAACTTTAGTTGCTATTCTAACCATTAAAATTAAAAACACTATAATGCTCCATATTCCAACACCTGTTCCTGATTTTGTTTTTTGAGATTTTCCAGTTTTGAATGCGTAAGGTTTAGCTGTTGCTGCATTTGATATTAAAACATCTTTTAGCATGTAGTTAGAAATTTCTAACTCTCCAAAAGCGACCATAGCTTTAGCAGTAAAGATAAAAGTAGAATTGTTAGTGTTTTTTCTTTTAGAATTATAGATATCAATTACAACTGAATTCAACTCGTTTATATCATCTTCAAATGAATTTGGATATTGACTTAAGCACTTAATAAAATTACGATTTGTGATATAAGCAACAGGATAATGTTTGTCTTCTAATTTTCCTTCTTCCATATAAACTTTAGCATAGTTTAGTTTAGAACTAAAAAAGCTAATAATCATTTGCTCTATTTCTTCGGTGAAAAGTCTTTGACTTAGAACAATATTAATTAGTAGTATATATTTTCCTTTATTTAAGGTTTCAGCTAAAAAAGATTTAATGTGTGCTTTTAAATAAGGCGCTAAAAATTGTTTTAAACTATCATTATTAGCAATGGACTCATGATGTATTTTAATTGAACTCTGAGGAATGTTACTATAGTCACCAGTTATTATTTGCTTTAACCATTGGTGTTTTTCTACAAAAATGTGATGTTTTCTAATCGTTTCGTCTTTTAGCTCATCTATCATAGAAGCTAATTGACCTAAATTACTGCTGTTTTCCAAGACAGCTTTAGCTTTTAATTGCTTTTGTAATCGTATTATTTTATTATTATCTAAGTCTGATATTGCCTCAATATCTAAATTTAGTTGGTCTATAATGGATATGTAGTTCAAATTGAGTAGCTATTTGAATTCAAAAATATTAAATTATTTATAATTTTTAGTTTTGTTATTAACTATATATTAATGAGTTAATTTTTTATTCGAAAAAAAAGTTATTTTTTTTGAATAAAAGGTTTTGAGAAATCAAAAAGTAATGTATATTTGCACACCTAATATTTAGGGCGCGTAGCTCAGTTGGTTCAGAGCACTTGGTTTACACCCAAGGGGTCAGGGGTTCGAATCCCTTCGCGCCCACAAAATCTCCGAAACCCCGTTTCGGATTTTTATTTTAAATTTGGTGATATATAAAAGTAATGTATATTTTCATCTAAATATTTAGGGCGACTAGCTCAGTTGGTTCAGAGCACTTGGTTTACACCCAAGGGGTCAGGGGTTCGAATCCCTTGTCGCCCACAAAAAAATCCGAAACTTTTGTTTCGGATTTTTATATTTATAATAGTTTTAAAACTCTTTCTAAAGCCATTCCTCTAGAACCTTTAATTAAAACATAACTGTTTGTAATAGGTTTATAATGGGTTTTAAAATCTTCAAAAGAGCGATATTGTTTTACCTTATTATTTTCAGTTTTAGTTTTTATAAAGTTTTCTCCAATAAGTATAACTTCATCTATATTTAAGTGATTTGCTAGGTTTGCTATATTTTGATGCTCGGTATCTGCAGAGGCGCCTAATTCAAACATATCTCCTAAAATAGCAATTTTATTTTTTTCATTTTGATTATTTAGATTTTGTAACGCAACTTCCATACTTGATGGATTTGCATTGTAGGCATCCATTATAATAGTATTAGTATCCTTTTTTATAATTTGTGACCTGTTGTTTGTTGGTACATAATCTTGAATTGCAGCTTTAATATCATTAATTGAAACATCAAAATACTTTCCTATTAGTGTTGCAACACTTAGGTTAGTAATATTATAGTCACCTATTAAATTTGATTGTATGGTTGTGTTTTCAGCCTTAAAATTTACAAAGGGATTTGCTTTTAATAAATTTATTAAATAATAATCAGTATCTTTTTGGCTATATCCTTTACTGTTTTTATACTGACTTAGTTTCTCTTTTTGAATATTATCATCGGCATTAAAAAATATAGTTTTGTTGTTAGAAGTTAAGTAGTCATATAATTCACTTTTACCTTCAATTACTCCTTCAACACCACCAAATCCTTCTAAGTGCGCTTTACCAAAATTAGTTATATAACCAAAATCAGGTTGAGCAATTTGACATAAAAATTCAATTTCTTTTTTATGATTAGCTCCCATTTCTACAATACCAATTTCTGTTGTGTTGGTCATAGATAATAGTGTAAGAGGTACACCAATATGATTATTTAAATTACCAATTGTAGCAGTGGTTTTATACTTTTTGCTAAGTACAGTATTAATAAGTTCTTTAGTTGTTGTTTTTCCATTGCTTCCCGTTAAAGAAATAATTTTCAAACCTAATTGTTGTCTATGGTAGGTTGCTAGCTTTTGAAGCGTTATAAGCGTGTTTGAAACTAATATAGTCTTGTCTGATCTATGATAATCTTCATCATCTATAATAGCGTATTTAGCACCTTTTTGTAATGCTTCGTTAGCAAAAGTATTACCATTAAAGTTTTCTCCGCTTAAAGCGAAAAACATATCATTAGTTTCAACGTTTCTAGTATCAGTGTTTACTGCTTTACAATCCAAAAACAGTTGGTATAGTTCATCTATTTTCATGAAATAAAAGTATAAAAAAAGTCCTAACAAATGTTAGGACTTTTTAATATTTAAACTAAATAGTTTTTAGTTTTTTGATTTTCTTTGACCTTTAGATTTAGATCCTACTCTAGACATAGCACATCTAAAACCAATGTAGTCTGTAGCCATGTTTTGTGGGTAATATCTTCTTTGTGCTGGATCTAACCAGTACTCTCTATCTTTCCATGATCCACCTTTGTAAACTCTAACTTCATCATTAATTAAAGAAGTACGTTTGTTTGATTTGTCATACTCTCTAATCATGTTTCCAGAAGAATCCATTTGGATGTTATGCTTTGGTGCATTGTACATTTTTCTAGTAGATACATCTTCAGAAGTTTCTTCTTCATCATAACCAAATCTATCTGCATAGTATCTAGAAGATTGTGTGTCACCATCTCTAAAGTTACGGTTATCACTTCTGTCAAAGTTTGTTCTTAAGTAAGTTTCTTCTTCATCAATAGGTTGTGTAGCAATCTCACCTGGTAAATCTCTTGGTACTACTTTTCCGTTTGGTAAAGTATCAAATACAATCTCATCAGTAGTAACAATTTTTACTGTACCATCGTCATTTATTGCATTTTTAGTATAAACATTTCCTCTGTAGTAGTTAAAGTCATTAAACTCGTCATCAACTATTGGTCTGTAAACATCGGCAACCCATTCTGCAACGTTACCAGCCATATCGTAAAGACCGTAATCATTTGGAGCATAAGATTTAACTTGACCAGTAATATCTGCACCATCGTCAGACCATCCTGCAATTCCACCGTAATCACCTTTACCTTGTTTAAAGTTTGCTAATTGATCTCCTTTTATTTTACGACTTCCAGAACGTGTGTACTGTCCATCCCAAGGGTATTTTTTACGACCTCTATAAACGTTGTAGCTTCTAATTTCAGATAATCCTAAAGCAGCATATTCCCATTCAGTTTCAGTAGGAAGTCTGTATTTAGGAGAAATTAATCCAGTTTCTCTTGATGCATAAACGTTAATTTCGTCACCAGCAGCATTAGTTTGTGGCTTAAGATTTCCTCCTTTTAAAATATCTTCATTACCTCCAAAAGATTGGTTTGGCGAGTTTATATAAGTGTCAGTACTAAAGTTTGCGTCTGCTGTAGCTTCTAGATTACTCCCTTCTTTAAGGTAACCATCTCTTTGTAAAGAAAGTTCGTTTACACGATCTGTTCTCCAGTTAGCAAATTCAACTGCTTGAATCCAACTAACACCAACCACAGGATATTCTCCATAACCTGGATGACGCAAATAGTTGTCAGTCATAACTTCATTATAACCTAAACGGTTTCTCCATACTAGTGTATCTGGTAAAACACCATTATAGATTGCTCTAAAGTTTTCTTCTTCTGGTGGATAAGTTCTTTTAATCCAATCTAAATATTCAAGGTACATTTTGTTTGTAACCTCAGTTTCGTCCATATAGAAAGACTGAACGTGTTGTTGATTTGGAGTGTTATTCCAATCATGCATAACATCGTCTTGTACTCTTCCCATAGTAAAAGTTCCTCCTTCTACAAATACTAATCCAGGAGCAGTTTCTTGCTCTTTAAAATTAGTGTTGTATTGAAACCCACCGTCTTTAGAATTAATTTGCCATCCTGTAGCCCTAGAGGTGTTAGAGCCACTTCCAGACCTCTTACAACCAACCAAGGTTAACGCAACTGCTACAGTTAATAATAACCTTGATACAATTATTTTCTTCATATTAATACGTTTAAGTAATCTAATAATGTTATTTTTTGGAGACGCAATATAAGAATTAAACCCAAGAAAACAAGTAAAAATGTCTTTTTTGAATATTTTTTTTTGCACTTCATCCTATTTTTTTTACTTTACAACGATACAGAAATTACTTTTTGTCGTTGTTTTGAAACATTATAACGTGCGTTTTTTCATTTTATTATTGTAATTTTGACTTGTTTTTATGAAATTATTAAGAAATAAATAATATCGTACAAAATTAGACGTTAGTATTGCAATGAAAAAGATATTATTTCTGTTGGTTGTGCTTAACTGCCTGCCATTATTTTCTCAAGATAAAAAAGTAAGCATAGTTTGGAATAGTCCTCAAACATTTGCTGCGGATAGTTACAAATTAACTTTACCTTCCTTTAGTCCTTCTAAAAATTTTTCGTTTGATTTGGATAAGGGTATTCAGTTTGTTGAACAATGGAAAACCAATGGCTTAGTTAATGAAAATTCATTAATTATAAGTAATCCTGTATTTGTTTCTATTTCCAAGTCAGATTTAAAAAGTTTAAATGTAAATACTATTCCTGCAAGTATTAATGCAACATTAAAAAATGCAATTGCTAGAGACGTTAAGTACGCTGTTTTAACTTTAAGTCCTATTATTAAAGTTGGGAGCACTTATAAAAAATTAGTGTCATTTAATTATAGTTACAACACAAATGGTATCTCAAATCGTATTAGCAACATACAAACCATTACAAATTCAGTTTTAAGCACTGGTAGTTGGTATAAGTTTGAAGTAGAGCGCTCTGGAGTTTTTAAAATTTCTAAATCTTTTTTAAATCAAATGGGTATTAATGCAGATGCTGTTGACCCAAGGACAATAAAGATTTTTGGTAATGGTGGAAAAATGATGCCTTTTGCAAATAATGCTAACTTTCCTTTTGATCCTACAGAAAATGCAATAAAAGTTATTGGTGAAGATGATGGTGTTTTTAATAATGAAGATTATATATTATTCTATGCACAAGGACCAACTGCAGATGTAGACGTTTCTTATATCAATACAAATATTAATCCATATAGTAATAAAACAGTTTATTACATAAATATTAGTTCTGGATTGGGTAAGCGAATCCAGAATTTTATACAACCAACAACAGCTGCAACACTCGTGGTTGATACCTTTCAGGATTATAAGTTTCATGAAGTTGATGAAACAAATATAATTTTTGTAGGTAGACGCTGGTTTGGAGAAAATTTTAGTGTTGAAAGCACTCAAAGTTTTAATTTTGAGTTTCCAAACTTAGTCACTTCAGATCCTATTAATATTAAGGTTGTTACAGCAACAACGTCTTCTAATGCTACTAGTTTTGGTATAAGTGTAAATACCAATTCAATTGGTAACATAGCGTTGTCTCAGACTAATTCTGCTGACGGAGTATATGTTACAGGAGGAACTTTTCAAGATAATACTTTAGTCACTAGTGATGATGTTAATGTGACTCTGGATTATAACAATCAAGGTAATCCTAGTGCAACAGCATATTTAGATTATATTGGTATTGAGGCTACTAGAAGTTTAACTTTTAATGGTAATCAATTTCATTTTAAAAATCAATCCACTACAGTAAACACTACAGGTGTTGCTAATTATAATTTATCTAATGCAGCTCAGGTACAAGAGGTTTGGGATGTAACAAATATATATGATGTTGAAACAATACCTAATACTAATCAAGATAATGTGTTAAGTTTTAATGCTCCAATGGGAGATTTAAAAACCTTTGTCACTGTTAGTTCTCAAAACTATTTTCAACCTATTTTATCTCAAAATAGTCGTGTTAACAATATTAATTTAAAAGGTACAATTTTTCAGAATGCTCAAGGGGTTTTTCAAGACATTGACTATTTAATGTTAACTACAAGGTCACATTTAGGTCAAGCCCAACGATTAGCTCAGATTAATAGAGATAAGAAAAATTTAAACGTTAAAGTTGTCATTTTAGATGAAATTTATACTGAGTTTTCTTCTGGTAATCCTGATATAGCTGGTATACGTAATTTTGTTAAGTACGTGTACGATAATGCTAGTACTCCGGAAAACCGAGTAAAATACCTTTGCATTTTTGGTGATTCATCTTTTGATTACAAGGGTCGTATTGCTAGCAATACATATAATTTTCCAACTTGGAATGCTTATAGTAGTTTTAATTTATCAAGTTCATTTATATCTGACGACTTTTATGCTTATGTTGACGATAACGAAGGAACTTTAGATGTCTTTAATAACGCTAATAAATTGGATATAGCTGTTGGAAGAGTCTTGGCTGATACACCTTTAAGAGCAAGTCAAATGGTTGATAAGGTTGAAACGTATTATTCCAAAGAGGCTTTAGGTAGCTGGCGAAACAATTTTGTAGTTGTATCCGATGATGTTGATGAGGCTTGGGAAGCTACTTTGCAAGAAACAACAGATGAAATTGGTGATGAGGTAACCGCATTTAAGCCTTTTATTAATGTAACAAAAATTCATTCGGATTCGTATCAGCAAGAAGCTTCAGCTGGAGGAGATCGCTATCCTGAAGTTAAAGAAGCTATGACAAACGCAATCGAGAGAGGTGCAATTATGGTTAACTATTTTGGTCATGGTGGAGAAGACGGTTTGGCTTTTGAGCGTATTTTTCAGAATACAGATGCAGAAGCCTTGAATAATGATTGTAAATTAAATCTGTTTGTAACTGTAACCTGTGAGTTTACAAGATTTGATAATCCACTAAGGATTACTGCTGGCGAATTTATTTATTGGAATAAAGATGCTGGTTCCATTGGTCTAATAACCACTACTAGACAAATTTTTGTTACTGTAGGTAAAGACTTCAATAAAATATTAAAAGAGTATTTGTTTTCATACAGTACTAATGATACTTATAGTGATTATGAATATCCTTCAATAGCCGAAGCTTTAAGATTAGCAAAAAACGATCCTGATTTTTCAAATGCACAAAAAAGTTTAGCATTTTATATTGGTGATCCTGCTTTGCAACTTACCTTTCCTCAGCCAGATATTAGATTAACTAAAGTTAATGATGTATCAGTAACACAAGAAACAGATGTCTTACAAGCTTTAAGTTATGCTAAATTAGAAGGTGTTGTTGTAGATGTAAACGGAAATACACTAACAGATTATAATGGTGTTTTAACAACAACTATTTATGACAAGCAAATTGAACGTGAAACATTAGCTAATGACAATACAACTGATGCTAATGGAATAATTAAGTTAAATTATACAACTTTAGGCTCTATAGTTTTTAGAGGTCAAGCTACAGTAACTAACGGACAATGGGAAATTGATTTTATAGTTCCGAAAGATATTGGTATACCTGTAGGAACCGGAAAGGTTAGTTTTTACGCTACTCAAGAAAACTCTTTAGAAGATAAAACAGGAGCAAGCGTAGAAACGTTAAAGATTGGAGGTATTAATCCAAATGCAGCAGAGGACAATATTGGACCAACAATTCAGTTATACATGAATGACGAAGCATTTGTTTCAGGAGGTATAACAAACGAATCGCCTTTACTTTTAGCTAAATTTGAAGACGATAACGGAATAAACACTGCAAGTGGTATAGGTCATGATATTGTTGCTATTTTAGATGGAGACGAAGTTAATCCATATGTGTTAAACGATTATTACCTTACAGATGTTGATGATTATACAAAGGGAAGTTTAGATTTTCCTTTCAGAGATTTAGAGCCTGGTTTGCATACTCTAAATTTAAAAGCTTGGGATGTGTATAATAATTCGGCTACAGCCGAAATACAATTTGTTGTTTATAATGAAAATGAAAGTTTGGTCATAAATAACGTACTAAATTACCCAAATCCATTTGTTAATTATACCGAGTTTTGGTTTAGTCATAATAGTTCAGAAGTTTTAGATATTTCAGTACAAATATTTACTGTGTCAGGTAAATTGGTAAGAACATTAAATGGACAAACAGCTTTAGCTGGAGGAAAAAACATAAAATCTACATCTCGAGATATTGTATGGGATGGACGCGATGATTTTGGAGATAAAATAGGAAAAGGGACTTATATTTATAAGCTAAAAGTGCACTCACAAAGCACTAATAAAACAGTAGAAAAAATAGAGAAACTTGTAATCCTCTAATAATAAATTATATTTGTTAACTAAAATTGATACATGAAAAATAAAATATTAATAGCTACAGTCTTACTTTTATCTTTGAAAAGTATGGCTCAAACAACTGTGATTCCAAATAGTCCAGACTCTAGAGTTATAACTACAGGTATTCCTTTTGCACTTATAGCTCCAGATGCTAGAGCTGCTGGTTTAGGTGATATGGGTGTTGCAACTTCTCCAGATGGATATTCTCAATTTTGGAATGCTTCTAAAAATGCGTTTAATACTAATAAATCTGCAGTAACATTAAGTTATACTCCATACTTAAGTAAATTAGTTAATGATATAGGATTAGCTTCAGTATCTTACTTTAATCGTATCGATGAAAATAGTGCTTTTGGTGTAGGGTTTAGATACTTTTCATTAGGTGAAATTGAATTTGTTCAAGACGAATTTTCTACACCTTTAATTCAAAAGCCAAATGAATTTACAATAGATGTATCTTATTCCTTAAGATTAAGTGATCAATTTGGAATGGCTATAGGCTTAAGATATTTAAGATCAGATTTAAAATTGCAAACAGATAATGTTGATGCAACTGCAGCTAGTAGTTTTGGAGCAGATATTACTGGTTATTACCAAAGTGAAGAGGAAGCTTACAGTGATTTTAATGGTCGTTGGAGAGGTGGATTTGCAATTCAGAATTTAGGTCCAAAGTTTAAGTATGATGAAGAAGGTCAAGAAAACTTCCAGCCAACTAACTTAAGATTAGGAGGAGGATTTGATTTTATATTAGACCAATATAATACAGTAGCAGTTACAGCTGAGTTTTCTAAATTATTAGTACCAACTCCACCAGAATTAGGAACAGAATATAATTACACAGACAATAATGGTAATGGTGTTTATGATGAAGATGTTGATGATTTAGGAGATACAGTTGCTTCAAATGTGATTATCTCAGGACAAGATCCTGATGTACCATTTTTATCTGGTGTATTTCAGTCTTTTGGAGATGCGCCAGGAGGTTTTAAAGAAGAGTTACAAGAGTTTACTTATGCTTTAGGTGCTGAGTATACTTACCAAGATTCTTTTGCTTTCAGAGCAGGATATTTTAATGAGCATGAAACTAAAGGAGCTCGTAAGTTTTTTGCTTTAGGTGCAGGTTTTAAGTATAATGTTATTAATGTAGACTTATCTTATTTATTCTCAGCCTCTCAAGTGCAAAGTCCTTTGGAGAGTACTCTGCGTTTTTCTTTAACGTTTAACTTAGGAGCAGGAACTTATACAGAATATTAAAACAAATTATAATAAAGATCAAAAAACTATTGTGAAAGCAATAGTTTTTTTGTCTAAAATAGTTGCGTATATTTAAATTATGAATGAAGTAAAAATAGAAACCACATTACAAGTTTTTGATAGTATTACCGAGTTACCTCAGGATATACAAACTTTAATGGACAAAGCTTCCGAAGCACGTAATAAAGCTTATGCACCATACTCTAAATTTAATGTTGGAGCTGCCTTATTGTTAGATAATAACGAAGTTGTTACAGGTAGCAATCAAGAAAATGCGTCTTACCCATCAGGATTATGTGCAGAACGTACAGCAATATATTATGCAGGAGCACAATTTCCTGAAGCAAAATTTTTGAAAATGGCAATCATTGCTGGTTCTCAGATCAATCCTACAACAGAACCTATTCCTCCTTGTGGAGCATGCAGACAAGCTATTGCAGAGTACGAAGTAAAACAAGAGCAACCAATAGAGTTGTATTTTATGGGAGAAACAGGTAAAGTGGTGCGATCAAATTCGTTAGCAAATATTTTACCTCTTGTTTTTGATAAATCAGCATTATAACTAAATCGATTTCGTAACAAAATAACTATTTTCAGTTTTTTCATTACTAACTAATGTGTTACTTTTGTTATACGAAAAAAATAATACAAACGTCACCAATGCAAAAAGTAACAAAAGAAACGTATATAAAATGGTATGAAGACATGCTGTTTTGGAGAAAGTTTGAAGACAAGCTTGCAGCAGTCTACATTCAACAAAAGGTTAGAGGTTTCCTTCACTTGTATAATGGGCAAGAAGCTGTTTTAGCAGGCGCTTTACATGCAATGGATTTAACCAAGGATAAAATGATTACAGCTTACCGTAATCACGTACAGCCAATAGGTATGGGTGTTGATCCTAAACGTGTCATGGCAGAATTATATGGTAAAGCTACAGGTACCTCAAAAGGACTAGGTGGTTCAATGCATATCTTCTCTAAAGAACACCGTTTTTATGGAGGACATGGTATTGTAGGAGGTCAAATTCCTTTAGGTGCAGGTATCGCTTTTGGTGATAAATACCACAATGTAGATGGTGTAACTATCTGTTGTTTTGGTGATGGTGCAGCACGTCAAGGGTCATTACATGAGTCTTTTAACTTAGCAATGCTTTGGAAGTTGCCAGTAGTTTTTGTTTGTGAAAACAACGGATACGCAATGGGTACTTCAGTTGAGCGTACTGCAAACCATACAGATATTTGGAAGTTAGGTTTAGGTTACGAGATGCCTTGTGGACCAGTTGATGGAATGAATCCTATTAAAGTAGCTGAAGCTTTTGACGAAGCTATACAACGTGCACGTCGTGGTGATGGTCCAACATTCTTGGAAGTAAAAACCTACCGTTACAGAGGACACTCTATGTCTGATGCGCAACACTACAGAACTAAAGACGAAGTAGAAGAATACAAAAAACTAGATCCAATTACACAAGTTAAAAATGTAATTCTAGAAAAAGAATATCTTACAGAAGACGAAATCAAAGTTATTGATAAACGTGTCAAAGCTAATGTAGCTGAATGTGAGAAATTTGCTGAAGAGTCTCCATATCCTGAAAAGAATGTGATGTACGATGCAGTATACGAGCAAGAAGATTATCCATTTATAGACCATAAAATCAAATAAAATATGGCTGAAATTATAAATATGCCACGTCTTAGTGACACCATGGAAGAAGGGACTGTTGCTGCTTGGTTAAAAAAAGTTGGAGATAAAATTGAAGAAGGTGATATCTTAGCTGAAATTGAAACTGATAAAGCAACCATGGAATTTGAGTCTTTTCATGAAGGGACTTTACTTCATATTGGTGTACAAGAAGGAGAAACTACTGAGGTAGATAAACTTTTAGCTATTATTGGTGAAGAAGGTGAAGATATTTCTGGTTTATTAGACGGAAGTACTAAAGAAGCTTCTGCAGATGCAACTGAAACATCAAGTGATGAATCTGCATCTAATGATGATACTTCAGAAGCTTCAACTTCTCAAGAGATTCCTGAAGGAGTAACTGTTGTTACTATGCCAAGGTTAAGTGATACTATGGAAGAAGGTACAGTTGCCTTATGGTTAAAAAATGTTGGAGATGTAGTTGAAGAAGGTGACATCCTTGCAGAGATTGAAACAGATAAAGCAACCATGGAGTTTGAATCTTTTCAATCAGGTACTTTATTATACGTAGGTTTAAACGAAGGTGATTCTGCCAAAGTAGATTCATTATTAGCAATTATTGGACCAGAAGGTACTGATGTTGCTGACATAGCTAAAAACTTTACTGTTGGTGGTGAAGCACCTAAAAAGGAAGAGGCTCCAAAACAAGACGCTAAAGTAGAAGCTTCTAAACAAGACACTATAACAGAATCTGCTCCTAAAGCAGAGACTACTACAAATACAACAGGACGTATTTTTGCTTCTCCATTAGCTAAAAAAATGGCGGAAGAAAAAGGGATTAATTTATCTCAAGTTAATGGTTCTGGAGAAAATGGACGTATTGTTAAACGTGATATAGAAAACTTCTCTCCAGTTGGATCTACACAATCCTCTGCTCCAGTAGCTAAATTTGTTGCTACAGGTCAAGAAGATTTTGACGAAAAACCAAACTCGCAAATGCGTAAAGCAATTGCTAAAAACTTAGCTAAATCTAAATTTACAGCACCTCATTATTATTTAAATGTGGAGTTTGATATGGATAACGCTATGGCATTTAGAGCGCAATATAACTCTATTCCAGATACTAAAATTTCATTTAACGATATGATTGTTAAAGCTTGTGCTTTAGCATTACGTCAACATCCTCAAGTTAACTCTCAGTGGTTTGATGATAAAATGAAATTAAACAATCACGTACATATTGGTGTAGCAGTAGCTGTAGAAGACGGTTTATTAGTCCCAGTTGTTAAGTTTGCTAATGAGCAGTCTTTACCTCAAATTGGTGCAGCTGTAAGAGATTTTGCTGGTCGTGCTAGAAAAAAGAAATTATCTTTAGATGAGATGGAAGGTAGTACATTTACTATCTCTAACTTAGGTATGTTTGGTATAGAAAGTTTTACTTCTATAATAAATCAACCTAACTCTGCGATACTTTCGGTTGGAGCAATTGTTCAAAAACCTGTAGTAAAAAATGGTCAAGTTGTACCAGGTAATACTATGAAGTTAACCTTAGCTTGTGATCACAGAACAGTGGATGGAGCTACAGGAGCACAATTTTTACAAACATTAAAAGGTTTTATTGAAAACCCAGTGACGATGCTAGTATAATATTTTCGCTATAGCGGAAATAAAAACATATAAAATCCCATTTCAATATAATTGATTTGGGATTTTTTTATCTTTAAACATAAATAAATTCACATGAAAAAAATCATACTATTAAGTGCTGTTTTGCTAGTTGTTAGCGCTTGTAAAACAAAAGTAAGCAATCCAGAAACTCAAAAAGATTACACTTTAACGACTCAAGAAGTAACCAATATGGTTAGTATTTTGGCATCAGATGATTTACAAGGTCGTGATGTAGGTACAGCAGGTATTGCAGAAGCAGCTAATTATGTTGAGACTAATTTTAAATCTGCAGGATTAAAACCTTATTTTAATAGTTTTAGAGATGTATTTCAAGTAGGCGATTTAGAGGCTTTTAATGTAGTTGGTTTTTTAGAAGGTCAAGATGAAAAGTTAAAAAACGAATTTGTAGTTATTGGTGCTCATTATGACCATATTGGACAAAGTAAAACTGTTGCAAACGATAGTATTGCAAATGGAGCTAATGATAATGCAGCAGGAACAGCTGGTGTGATTGCATTAGCCAAATACTTTGGAGCTAAAAAAGCAAATAAGCGTAGTGTGTTGTTTGTAACATTTTCTGCTGAAGAAAAAGGTTTACTTGGTTCTAAGCATATCGCTAAACGCTTAAAAGAAGCTGATATTGATTTATATACAATGATTAATTTAGAAATGATTGGTGTGCCTTTTAAAGACAGAGATTATCAAGCCTTTATTACAGGTTTCGAAAAGTCTAATTTAGCTGAGGTTATCAATAAACATGCTGGAAGTAAATTAATTGGTGCTTCAGATGTTGCTAAAAAATATGGTTTGTTTAAACGATCTGATAATTATGCATTTTTTACAGAGTTTAATGTGCCATCACATACAATTTCATCTTGCGATTTAACTAATTTTGATTATTATCACCACGTTGATGATGAGGTAGATAAATTAGATTATACTTTTATGACTAGTCTAATAAATAATCTTGGACCTGTTTTAGAAAAAGTTGTTAATGCATCTGAAAAAGAAATTATTTTAAATGAAAACTAAAAATATAATAATCACAGGAACCAGTAGAGGTATTGGTTTTGAATTAGTCAAACTATTAATTGGTCAAGGACACAATGTATTAGCATTATCTAGAAATGCTGAACCTATTGAAGCTTTAAAATTAAAAAATACGACAGCCTTACCTTTTGATTTGTCTATAAAAGACGACTATTCTAAGGTAGAAGCGTTTATCCAAAACAATTGGAAACATGTTGATGTTTTAATAAATAATGCAGGAGCAATAGTTAATAAGCCTTTTGCTGAAACCAGTATGAAGGATTTTGAAAATGTTTACAAAACTAACGTTTTTGGTGTTGCTCAAATGACCAAAATAGTATTACCTTTTATGAATAAAGATAGTCATGTCTTAACCATTAGCTCAATGGGAGGCGTACAAGGTAGTATGAAATTTGCAGGCTTATCTGCATACAGTTCTAGTAAAGGAGCGGTAATAACTTTAACCGAGTTGCTTGCCGAAGAGTATAAAGAACATGGACCTTCGTTTAATGTTTTAGCCTTAGGAGCTGTTCAAACCGAAATGTTAGAAGAGGCTTTTCCTGGTTACCAAGCTCCTAATACTCCAGAGCAAATGGCAAATTATATAGCAAATTTTGCTTTAACAGGTCATCAGTTTTATAATGGTAAATTATTGCAAGTGTCTAACTCCACACCATAAACTTTAAAATGGTTGATTTATTAATTTAAATTAATCCATAAAGTTTAAAGGCATATTACTACGCGTAATTAATTCACTTTTTTTAAATGAATTTAATATTTAATTGAATTATTTTTGCCGAAATATTTAACCATGAAACAAACAACAAATACCATATTAATGATTCGTCCTGTTAATTTCAGAATGAATGAAGAAACTGCTGTAAATAATTATTTTCAAGAAGAAATTGATTTAAAAAATGCAGAAATAAACGAAAAGGCTACTTTAGAATTTGATGCTTTTGTAGAAAAGCTTAAAGCTGTAGGAGTTAATGTTATTGTTGAAAATGATGATAAAGCATTGAATACTCCAGACTCAGTTTTTCCTAATAATTGGGTGAGTTTTCATGAAAATGGAGATGTAGCAATGTATCCAATGTTTGCAGAAAACAGAAGACGTGAAAGACGCGAAGCTATTTTTTTAAGATTAGAAAAAGAAGGTTTTAAAATTAAAGATATTATAGATTATACTTCAGCTGAAGAAGAAGGTTATTTTCTTGAAGGTACAGGAAGTATTTTATTAGATCGTGTTAATAGTATTGCTTATTGCGCTTTATCACCTCGTGCTGATGAGGAATTGTTTATTGAGTTTTGTGAAGATTTTGAATACACACCTGTCGTTTTTACAGCAAATCAAACGGTAGATGGTAAACGTTTGCCTATTTATCATACTAATGTTATGATGTGTTTAGCAGAAACTTTTGCTGTGATATGTTTAGAAACAATTGATAATAAAAAGGAACGTAAGCAAGTTGTTTCTAATTTAGAAAAAACAGGAAAAAAAGTGATAACCATTACTGAAAAACAAATGCATCAATTTGCTGGCAATATGTTACAAGTAAGAGGTCAAGATGATGCTTTGTATTTGGTTATGAGTCAAGCTGCTCATGATAGCCTATCTAAATCACAAAAAGACTTGATTGAGGCACATTGCCCAATATTATCTAGTGCACTAACGACTATTGAGACTTGTGGAGGTGGAAGTGCTCGCTGTATGATGGCTGAGGTGTTTCTTCCAAAGGCTTAGTTAAATTATTAACTAGATTATTAGTTTTATTCTTAGGGAGTTCTATATAAAAAGTACTCCCTAAATTTAAAGTACTTTCTACCCATATTCTACCTTGGTTTAATTCTACTAACTCTCTACAAATAGTTAAACCTAAACCAGTACCTTTTTCTTTATTAGTTCCTCTAGTAGAAAACGTATTATTTCCAAATAGTTTCTCTTGATTTTCTTTGCTAATACCAACACCTGTATCAGATATACTTAAAATAGATTTATCGCTATTAATTTGATTTGAAATAGATATACTGTCGCCATGATTACAAAATTTAACTGCATTGGCTAAAAGGTTTTGTATAACAATTTCTACCATACTTCTGTCTGCAAAAACAAAATCACATAAAGTATTATCTAATAATGTGATGCCTTTAGATTCAAGTTTTTGATCCATTAGTTTTACTTTTTCAAGGAATACTTCTTTAATGTCAAATAAAGACGGTTCTGGCTCTAAAGATTGCATTTGAGACTTAGACCAATTTAATAAATTAAATAAAAGTAATGAGGCGTTGTTGGCGTTTTCGCTTAATTCAGGAAGCAAGGTTTGAAATTCGTCTTGAGATAATTGTCCTTCTTTTAATAAATCAATAAACCCCTTTGTAGAAGTTAAAGTATCTTTTAAATCATGAGATACAATTGAAAATAGTTTATCCTTTACTTTATTAATGTTTTCTAGATGTTTACTTTGTTCTAAAATAGCCTCATTTTGTAATTCTATTTTCTTGTTTTGTGCCTCAAGTTGTTTCGTATATTTTAAGCGATTTTTTCGCTTTACAAATAGCAATACAAAAAAGGTTAGTACTACAGCAAATGCAGCTAGAAGTGCATAAAAGATAAGTTTAAACTTGTCAAATTTCTTTCTGCTAATAGAATTATTACTTAATTCAGAAGGTTGCGATAAAGCATTGACTTCTATCATAGCTTCTTCAATAGTGTCAACTTCTTTTATAGGATCTTTATCAATTTTTTTAGAGTCTATTTTTTCTTTAAGTCTATAGTATTCACCTTGCCAAACAAAGGCATTATCAAACTTACCGTTAGTAGAATCTAATGTTTTCATTAGCTGGTAATTACGCAAAAGTTCTTGGTCGTTATGTGTAACTCGACTTAAATTAGAAGCTTCAAGTAATTGTGCTTCAGCAGTCCTTAAACGGTTTTGTTTTAAGTTTAATTCTCCAAGACTATTTAAGGCAATTAAAATTTCGTTTTTATTATCTAAACGTCTATTAATGTTTATTGATTCAGCTAGATATCTGGTTGCAGTACGGTAATCGTTATTTTTCAGATATGCGTTACCAAGATGAGGTAATATTAGTGCGCGCAAATTGTGGTCTTTAGAGCTAGCATAACCTAAAGCACTCTCAAAATAGTTAATGGCTAGATTATATTTTTCTTTTTTTAGATATAAGTAGCCTAATTCTTTATTAGTTTCAATTAAGCCAGCGATGCTGTTTGATTTTTTATCTACATTTAGTTTTTTAATATTGAAAGCAATTGCCTTTTCTGTGTTTCCAGCAGTATCGTAAGCTTTGGCAAGACTTTGATAATTTTTTGACAAATCATCATATAGTTCACGTTTTTCTAACTCGCTAATAGCAGCTAATGCATGAGCTAATCCGTCTTTGTAATTTCCATTTTTAATCTCAATTATTCCAAGATTACTATCTATTTGTGCAACAGATATTGAGTCTTCAATATTAGAGAAAAGTACTTTAGCGGTTTTAAAATAATCTATTGCTTTATGTATGTTTCCTTCTTGGGTATGGATTTTAGCTTTGTATAAAATGATATTTGCAAGTCCTTTTTTGTAGTCAATATCTTTTGCAAGCTTTTCACTTTCGTTAACAAATTTCAATGCTTTGCTATATTGTTTGTCTTCAAATAAGTGTTTTATAATATTCAGAGAAGTGTTAACTTTAATCGAATCTGGATTTTGATAAGCTAACTGTATAGTTAAGCGCTCTAGCTCTTCATCTTGAGAAAAACCAAAGGTTAAATTACATAATAAAAATAGGACAAGTAGTCTCTTCATTTAAAAATTTAACTGTACATAAAACGTGACAAATTGCGAATGTCTCAAAATAAACTTTAAAATTTTATGTACTTTCTAAGTTAATTAAATTAAAAGAAGAAAATAGAGGGATTTTCCTTCAAAGCATAAAAGTCAATATTAATAAGTTTAAAACATAATTTTTAAGAGGTAATACCAAAAAATTAGACTAACGGTAAGATTTGTTTTCTTCATGTAATGTAACTGTTTTAAAGTGTTTTAAATACAGGTCATATAACGGTTAGTTAATCTAATATAAAGCCTATCAAAAAATAACAATTTCTTGCAAGAAATACTATATTTGCCTTTTCAAAAAAGTACAATTCATGAGTCTTCAAAACACATTAGAGCAACACATTAAACAAGCGGTTAATACCATTTATAATGCTAATTTAGAAACGGTCGAGTTTCAAGCAACTAGAAAAGAATTTGCTGGAGATATTACAGTAGTCGTGTTTCCTATGTTACGTGTTGTAAAAGGTAATCCAGTCCAAATTGGTCAAGCTATTGGTGAGTATTTAGTCCAAAATGTAGAGCAAGTTGAGGCTTTTAATGTCGTAAAAGGCTTTTTAAATCTTGAAATCTCAGCTTCCTATTTTGTGGATTTTTTCAATACTATAAAACAAAATGTAAATTATGGTTTTGTTGACGCTTCCGCGGAAAATAAAGCTGTTATGGTTGAATACTCTTCACCTAATACAAACAAACCCTTACACTTAGGACATATTAGAAATAACTTATTGGGTTATAGTGTTTCTGAAATTTTGAAAGCTTCAGGTAAAAAAGTTTACAAAACGCAAATTATTAATGATAGAGGTATACATATTTGTAAAAGTATGTTGGCTTGGAAGCGTTTTGGAAACAATGAAACACCAGAGTCTACAGGATTAAAAGGAGATAAATTAGTAGGTAATTACTATGTCAAATTTGATCAAGAATATAAAAAAGAAATAGCAGCTTTAGTAGCCAAAGGAAAAACAGAAGAGGATGCTAAAAAGGAAGCACCTATTTTAACTGAAGCTCAGCAAATGCTTCAAAAATGGGAAGCAGGAGATAAAGAAGTAGTTGCCCTTTGGGAAACAATGAATGGTTGGGTTTATGATGGTTTCAATACGACTTACAAAAACCTTGGTGTTGATTTTGATAACTTATACTATGAAAGTCAAACGTATCTTTTAGGTAAAGAGTTTATTGCAGAAGGTTTAAAATCTGGTGTATTCTTTAAAAAAGAAGATGGATCTGTTTGGTGTGATTTGACAGATGATGGTCTTGACGAGAAAATAGTGCTTCGTTCTGATGGGACAGCAGTTTATATGACTCAAGATATTGGTACAGCTATACAACGTGTAAAAGATTATCCTGATGTTGGAGGTATGGTTTATACTGTTGGTAATGAGCAAGAATACCATTTTCAAGTATTGTTTTTAATTATTAAAAAACTTGGATTTGATTGGGCTAAAAACTTATTTCATTTAAGCTACGGAATGGTAGATTTACCTTCAGGTAAAATGAAGAGTAGAGAAGGTACTGTTGTTGATGCAGATGATTTAATTGTTGAAATGGCTGATACAGCTCAAACCATATCTGAAGATTTAGGCAAATTAGATGGTTATACAGATCAGGAAAAAGCAGAACTATATAAAACAATAGGTTTAGGCGCTTTAAAATATTATATACTAAAAGTAGATCCTAAAAAACGTATTTTGTTTGACCCAAAAGAGTCTATAGACTTTCAAGGTAATACAGGTCCTTTTATACAATATACTTATGCTAGAATACAATCTATTTTACGCAAAGCTAATGAAGATACTAGTGTAACACTTAAGTCTAGTGATGTTGCTTTAGAAGATAAAGAACGAGACTTAATTAAACAATTACAGTTGTTTCCAGAAGTAATACAACTTGCAGCTAATAACCACAGTCCTGCTTTAATAGCTAATTATACTTATGATTTAGTAAAAGCTTTCAATAGTTTTTACCAAAACGTATCAATATTAGGTGCAGAAACACAAAATGAAATTGTATTTAGAGTACAGTTATCTCAAGCTGTAGCTAATACTATTAAAAATGCTTTTAACCTATTAGGAATTGACGTGCCAGAGCGTATGTAGTTACTCTTATTTAGAATATGATATTAAAAACGCTTTCAAGAAATTGAAAGCGTTTATTTATTAATAGATCTACTAATTGCTTCTCTATTTTGAGCTCAAAGCCATATTGGCAAGCCAAAACTGAATAATAAAGCTTCCCCAAAAAACAATAAAAGCAAGCGTTATTTTATTAGCTCTATCATTTTTTGTTAAAGTTTTGTAGTGTTTGCTAATGTCCCATTTAACAATGCCTTTTTTAGCCATTTTTGAGGCTAAATAATATACTGGTGTAATAAATATAAATCCACCAATAACTAAAACTGCTAAGTTTTTAGAGTTACTTAATATTAAAGATAAAGCTAGTATTAGATATAAACCAGTAGCTATAAATGTAAAAGGAAATGAAAAAAATAATATAGTGGATGGAATAATTTTTTCTGGCATTTTTTTATTTACGAGCCATTTTGAAGTACAATAAAATGCTAATAATAATTTTTGAAATATTTGTTTGAACATTAATTTTTAAAATTTGGAGGTAGTTTTATGTTAGGAGCAACATAGGTGTTGTCAATTTTTACGTCATTAAATATTGGAGTTGTTTTTTTAGGAAAATGCTTTATAGGTTTGTTGTTCCAAAGGTCAGAATCACTTCCAAAAGTATTATCAATTCCTTCGCTAATATTAAAAGCATAATCTAAAATACCATATATAGCTAAACCAACAACTACTGCAGGAGCACCAACTGCTGTTGCAGCTATACCTACCACTAAAAGGGTTCCGTCAACGTAAGTGTGTGGTTTAATTTCTGTATCATTAATATAGGCATCACCAACTTCATATATAATTGTACCTGCAGATAGATAAGGTCCAACTTTTGCTACTTTTCCTGCTTTTTTCATAACCTTTTCAGCTCCATGAAATATTTTACCTGCTTTTGCTGGTTTGCCTACGCTTTTTGCAACTTTTGAAATCTTGTAAGCATAATGTCTTTTAAATTCTTTTGGTGTTCTGCTGTACAATTCTGCAAGATCACCTAAACCACTAATGTTTTTTTTAGTTGTTCCGTAAACTTGAGAAGCTAATAACATCCAATCATATTCTTCTTTAGACACATAATCATTTTGTAGTTCTAAATGTATTGGATCAGCTTCTAAAAGTTGTTGGTTTTGTTGGTAAGATTGTAAACTTTCGGTTGAGGTAAACGTAGCATAATCGCTACCATTACTTACAGTTACAGTAAAAGCTCTACTACCACCTAAAGTGGTTGTTCTAAAATCTACACATGCCGTATTTGGTACCAATATCCACTTGTCACCAACAAAGACTTCTTTGTGTGTCATTGAGCTAGTAGAATACCTAATATAATTATTAAAATTAGGAGGCTCTTGGTTTTGAGTTTGTTCTCGAGCAATATCGTCTAAAATTTGAGAAATTTCTTTGTTATGTGCGTTTAAAGACGACTCTAGATAACTACCAAAACTGCGGTTGTTTTGATTGTATACAGATGTTCCCATTTTACATTGCCAAGCAAAGTCTACTTCTTGCTGTAGTACTATTTGTAATGCTTTTAATTTTTCATTTAACATTGTATAATAAGTTATTTAGTAAAACAATTTAAATCATTCGGTATACAAACATAACATTATTTATTTTTAAATGCTATAGGTGTTTTTTGGTTTGTTTGTTGTAACTTATTGAAATACAGTTGTTGGTTTGTTTCTTTTATTAAATAAAGATATTGTGTAAATAGTATTAAAAATTAACGCGTAGACTTACGTTTGGCGTTAGGCCTAAAGACAGGTTGTTAACCTCAATAGTATTGTTGCTATTCTCAGGATCTACTTGATAATATCTATTAATTACATTGTCTTCATTACTTAAGTTACGTACACCTGCTTTTAGACTAATATTAGTTGTGTTGTTAAAATCATAGGTATAACCTAAAGAGGCATCTAAACGTAAAAAATCGTCTACATTTTGGATATTGGGTTGGTCATAATTGACATAATAATTGTTGTTAATTTCAATTGTTGGGTTAGCTTCAAGAGGTTTTGTGTATGGTTGTCCAGAATGCCAAATACCACCTAATGATAATTCTAAGTTTTTTATTATAGAATAATTTATAGCCAAAGAGATAGAGTGTCTAATGTCTACATTATTAGGAAAAACACTAGGTGTAAAGCTTTCAAAAGTATAATTGTTAATACTATAAGTGTAACTTAACCATGTGCTAAATTTATCAGTAGTTTTATTTGCTAAAAACTCTATGCCTTTTGCAGTGTAACTTCCTGTGGCACTCAGATATTGAAAATTATTATAAAAACCTTGATTGCTAGCTGTAATCCCATCAACCGTTTTGTAAAATCCATTAATATCAATATTTAAATTATGTTTACTATAATCAACACCAAATGATGCTTGTTTACTAGTAGATATTGGTATGGTATTATTGTCTGCTAATATCCAGCGTCTATTTTCAACGCCTAAAAAATCATCCTGAAAATCTACAATTTGTGTTGCAGACTGATTTTTAAATTCTCCTTCTAATTTTAAAGCCCATTGATTAGATAGTTTTTGTCTTGCAGTAATACGAGGTTCTATTAATAACTTATCAAATTTCTGAAAATAATTTCCGCGTAGTCCAATCCTTAAAAAGGTATTGTCTTTATGGTATTCTATTTGTGTAAACAATGCATGGTTTAACAGAACATCTTTTTTTGTACGTGAATAAGAAGGGGCAGTTACAGTAGTTTCATTTAATATACCAATCTCGTTAAACTGATAACCATTTAAAAAATTTAAAAACGGAGTAAAACTATAGTTGGTTTTAACCTGTATACTGGTTTCTAATACTTCATTAGCTTGTGTTAAACGTTGCTCTGTTTGGACTCTTAAATCTGAAGCATCTACTGTATATCTAGAGTAGTTACTAGATACGTCTGTGCTAAAGTTTTTTGTCCATTGTGCTTTCCAATGTCCACCATAGCCTAAATTGTCTTGAGCTAAATTACTGGTTTTTGACGTGGTTGTATTATCGCTATCAGTAATAGTTTCGGCATAATCTAAATTGTTATTAATACCAATAATATTAGCTCTAAAACGATGTTTTTTGTTTAAGTCAAAAAGTAGTTTTGCAGTAAAATCATAAAAGACAAAATCAGAAGAAGTTGTGCTGTTTTCAATATTAGAATTGATATTTATATCACTATCCTGAAAACTTCTTTCAAAATAATTATCATAAGTAGGTGTGCTAATCACATCAGTGATAGAACGTCTTCCTGAAACATGCAATGCTAGTTTTTTACTAACAGGAATTTCTAAAAAGGCATCTGCACTAATTAAATTTACACCAGCTCCTCCAGAAAAAGTATCTTCAATTTTATCTTTAGTATACATGCTAATGGTACTTGAAACACCGTCACTGTATTGACTGCTGGTTCCGTTTTTAGTCACAATAACTTTGTTAGTTAAGTTTGGGTTATAAGCAGATATTAACCCAAAAAAGTGACCAGAATGATACATTTTTATACCATCCCAAAGGATTAAATTTTGGTCATTTGTTCCTCCTCTTACATTAATGTTGGCAATACTTTCGTTAACACTTTCAACGCCTGGTAAAGCTTGTATGGACTGTAAAATATCAGGTTCGATTAAACCTGGTAAATTCCCGAATTCTTCTGTGTTTAACACAATACTACCATCTATAAATTTTTGTAAACCTGTAGTTAAGTATTTAGTAATTAAAACTTCGGTTAACATTTGGTTGTCCTCTGTAAGTGTAATTGTTGGACAAGATTGTTGATTGTTAAATAATGTTTTAGCAGAAATTTTTAACGTTTGATAACCTAAATAAGAAATAGAAAGTGTCGCTTTAAGCGGAATTTCGGTCAAGTTAAATTCACCATTATAATTCGTGCTTGTACCTTGATACGTATTATCAATAATAACTGAAGCGCCAATCAGCGCTTCATTGGTTTCTTCCGAAACTAAAGTACCACAAATAGAAATTGTTTTTTCTAACACAGAAACGGTAATATACCGACTATCTATTGTTTTAAAATTTAGTAAGGTATTAGCGTTTAAGTGTTGTAACGTTTGTTCTAAATTTAATTCCCTTTCCGGTTGAGGTATGTTGATGTTTGCAACATCGTCTACAGCATAACTAAATTTTACATCAAATTGCTCTTGAATACTTATTAAGTAATCAGCTAAAGGCAAGCTTTTACTTTGACCAAAACTAATAACAATCCAAAACATTAAACAGTAGGTTAGCCAGTTATTGCCCTTCATATTTATATAAGATAACAGTCGTATTATTAATTTTATAGCTTAATTTTAAAGGTATAGTTATGGCTTGCAACGCAGTGTTTAAGTTGCTGTGTGTAAAGGTACCTGTAAATAATTGTGTTGTATCAATAGCCTCAGCATTAATAGTTACATCATATTGACGTTGTACTTCTGCAATGACTTGTTGTAAGCTAATGTTAGTAAAAGTACTTTCGGCTTTAAGCCAACTAGGAGATGTTGCTTTTGTGTTATCTATTAATTCTATATTATCATTAACAACCTTAAAACCTTTACCTTTTGATAGTTTAATAGTTTTGTTATTATGTGTTACACTAACCAATCCTTCAAAACATACGACTTCAAAATAGTTGTCACGCTCCTTAACATTAAACTGTGTACCTAAAACTTGTACTAAACCTGCAGAAGTATTAACGGTAAATTTTTGTCCTTTTTCAACTTTAAAAAAGGCTTCACCATCTAATGTTAAATCGCGTTTATCATCCCAAGTTTTTGAGTTATAAGATAAGCTAGATTGTGCATTTAATATTACCTCAGAGTTATCAGGTAATTTAAATGTTTGAGTTTGGGCAACTGTTGTTTCAAAATTTTTGGTGTTATTAAAAAAGGCAAAGTATGAGATGCCAAGCATAACAATAAGCATTGCTGCTACCTTAAAAAAGGTTTTAAAGTTTAAGCTAATAACTTTAGCTTCGGTTTTAGTTAATGGACGTTGCTTAAAAGCATTTAACGCTTGTTGTGCATCTACTTTTGGAGCCTCCATTTGTGAGCTATAATGCTTAATTTTTTCTAAAGTTTTAAAATCTTCAGACTGTTTTAAAGCATCAAGTTCTGGTTTGGTTAATTGGTCATCAAACCATTTTAATATGTCGTTTTCTTTTTTCATTGGTATAAGTCCTTCAATCTTAAGACAATTAAGTCTAGTTTTACCCTACTTATTAAATATTTTTTATGTGCTGCTTTAATGTTTTTAAGGCACCAGACATTCGTTTTTCTACTGCTTTTTGTGATATACCAAGTAGTTCTGCTATTTCACGATATTTTTTTCCGTCAATTCTATTTAATAAAAAGACTTCGCGCTGACCGTCTGTTAATAAAGCAATGGCTTGTTGTAACTTGGTTTTAAATTCTTCTTCCTCTAATAAATATTCAGGACTTTGATTATCTCTATCTAAATATGGAGCAGCTTTTGCATAATCCATGACTACTTTATTATGTTTTATAGTATTTAAAAACATATTATTAATGGAGGTAAATAAATAGGTTTTGGCTTTACTAAATTCAATTTTAGCACAATGTTCCCAAATCTTAGAAAACGCATCTTGTACTAAATCTAAAGCTTTAGCATTGTCACCACATTTATAATAAGCAAAGTTGCTAGCTTTTTGCACGTGCTTTAAATAAAAGTCGCTAAAAAACTGGTCCTCACAAAGGTTGTTTTGTCTGTCTGTCATATATCATTTATAGTATTAAAGACAATAATTAAAAATAATTGAAACCAAAAGTAGGGTAAAAAAACTTTGGGTTGTCTTAAGTACATATTAGCCCAAAGATATAAAAATATGAATACCGAAAAAGTTAGTACAATAATAGAAGTCATACTTACAGTAGTACTAATATCAAGCTTTGCAACTATAATTTACACAATAAATCAATTAATTAAAATTTTAGGGTAGGGTAAAATAAAAATCAGTTGTCTTACCTATAGAAAGGCGAAAAAATAGCTTTAAAAAGAAAAATCAAAAAGTATTAAACTACAATTAACAAAAAGAAAAATTAAATTTACAAACCATTAAAAATTATGAAAAACTTAAAATTAATTACAGCACTTTGTCTATTAGCCATCTTTTCATTTACATCTTGTCAAGATGAAATTGATAATGAAAATGGAGACAATCCAAATACAAACACAGCTAACTCACAAACAGCAAGTAACCTTGAGCGTGCTTCTGCTTATGATGGATCATTTGATGACTTTTTAGATGGCGTATCTTGTTCTTCTATTATATTGCCAGTTACAGCAACTGTTAATGGGACTCAGGTAAGTATTATTAGTCAGTCAGATTACCAACAAGTTATTGATATTTTAGCTCAATTTAATAACGATAATGACACAGTAGTATTACAATTCCCGTTTGCAGTAACATTAAGTAATTATACTGAAGTCGTTATAGCTAGCCAGTCTGATTATGACGAAATCATGAATGTTTGTGAAACGTTAGAAGACGCTGGTGAAGACGCTATTTCTTGTATTGACTTTAACTTTCCAATTACAATATTGACTTACAGTTTAGATTTTGAACAAACAGGAAGTGTCGTTGTTGAAACCGAACAACAATTATATACGTACATAAACAGTATAGGAGACGATCAGTTGTTTTCTGTTAACTATCCAATTACAGCAACGGTTGAAGGAGATACATCTCAAACCATATCTATTAATAGTGACGCACAATTACAAGCAGAAATCTCTGATTGTTTAGGTATAGAATCAATCGAAGAGCAAGCTCAAAATGATGCGGATGAGGTTGAAATGATTTTAGTAGATGGTGTTTTTGAAGTGCAGTCTATTATTGAAGCAGGAGTTGATACAGCTGTAGACTTTGCAGAATTCACAATTGATTTTGCCAATGATTTATCAGTTGTAGCCCAAAATGTTGTTAATACAACAATACAAGATGTTCAAGGTACATACGAAGTAACATCACAAACAGAAGTATACGTAAATCTAACGTTTAGTAATAACACAACGTTTAATATTTTAAATCAAAACTGGGTTGTTACAAATTATAGTAGTACATCAATATCATTACAAAGTACAACCAATGCAGCACTAACCTTAGTGTTAACACAAATATAGATAAGTAAATTAAGTGGTTATTAGTTTGTTTAACTTTGCTGTCTCTAAACTTAGAGGCAGCAATTTTAAAATAAGTAAAAAGAAAAATAGTAATATGAAAAAAGTAATGTTTTTAGTTCTGGTTTTGGGTCTGATCTGGTCTTGTAGCAGTGATGATGCTCAAACCGAAACGTTTGACACACCAGAACAAGCCAATCAATTAGCAGTTGGTACCTCTGCAAACGATTTATTATCAGACAATACTTTTACCAGTTTAGTAGTCGAGTTAGTATATGTTGAGGGTTTTGAACCATCACAAACAGCAGTTAATAATTTTGTGTCTTTTTTAGAAGACAGAACATTTAAACCTGACGGAATTACGGTACAAAAAAGAGCTATTTCAACAACAAATCAATCCCCTTACACTAATCAAGAAATTATAGCAATAGAAGATGCCAACCGTACCTTATTTAACAATGATAACCAAATAACAGTTTGGGCATTTTTTGCAGATGGAGAATCTGCAAGTAATACAGATGAAGGTGTTGTATTAGGTACAGCCTATCGCAATACATCATTTGTGATATATCAAGAAACTATTCAAGAGTTAACGTCTGGTACCCTAAGTAATACACGTCCAATTTTAGAAACAACTGTAATAACGCATGAGTTTGGACATATACTTGGACTAACAAATTTAGGCTCAGATTTGCAGTCCGATCACGAAGATTTAGATCATCCTAAACATTGTGATGTCGAGTCATGCTTAATGTATTGGCAAGCCGAATCTGGAAGTAATGTTATGGATATGATTTCTGGAGGCAGTGCACCACAATTAGATGCACAATGTATTGCAGACTTGCAAGCCAATGGTGGAAAATAATTACTAATTATCATTTACAAATAATAACTTAAAATTTAATATTATGAAAAAGCAATATGTAGCAATAGCACTATTTTTTAGTGCATTATTTATAGGTCAAGCACAAGATAATGACTTGAAAAGTAAATCAAACGGAGGATTAAAAGCAGGTTATAATTTAGCTTCAGTACAATATGATGGAGAAGCAGAAACGGGTCAACGTAGTGGTTTTCATGTTGGTTTGTATGGAGAATCTTATTTTACTGAGTTTGCTGCTATACAAATTGAAGTAATGTATTCACAACAAGGTTATGAAATTGAAACAGATGCAGGTATATTCACTCAAAAACTTAATTATATTAATTTACCTTTATTACTAAAATTATATCCTGTCAGCACGTTTTATTTAGAAGCTGGACCGCAAATAGGTTATGCTATTTCTCATAAAGAAACTTATGATGCAAACTTTAATTTATTTGATACCTCACAAGAGTTTGAACCAAATAAATTTGATTACGGAGTTAATTTTGGGGCAGGTTTTAAAACAGAATCTGGTGTTACTCTTGGCGCACGTTACCATTTAGGGTTAGGAGATGTATATGATGAAGGAGAACCTAAAAACAGAGTTTGGCAATTCTCGGTTGGATTTGCTTTTTAACACAACCATATTCCCTTCATAAAAAAAAACGCTCTCAATATTTTGAGAGCGTTTTTTTATATAAACTTGATATAGTCAATTTCAATGTTAAATTCACCTACTTCTTTATCGCTAATAATTAAGGTAATATTAAAAACAATTTTTAATGCCACATAAAAACCCTTACATGTTTCATGTTTTTTTGTACTTGAAAGTTGTTTTCAGACTTTAAAATTAACTAATTATGTATTGTTAGTTTAATTATGTAATCAGTTTTTATGGATTATAAGAATAATGATAATTAACGCGATTATATTTCTGAATAAACAGAATTTTACTAATTAATTATGATTACCTCAATATTTTGGTAAAATTCGTCAATATTCTATGTGTAAATGTTAAATTAATAAAAGTTATTAACTCGAAAACGTTGTAGTTGTTTTAATAATAAATTTAGGGTTGAAAAATTACTATATTATTGATAATTAACCAATAAAATAAAAATATGACAACCAAAACTTATTTTAAAACATTCAAATTAGGACGTTTTTCACTTAAAACGTATTGCTTAATTTTTGCTTTTCTCCACAGCTTTCTTTTAACAGCACAGCGGGAAAATGATGATCGTGTAATGCTTCAAGGTTTCTATTGGGAATCTGCAGCAAATAATCCAAATAACTGGTATAATATTGTTAATAATTTGTCCCAAGAAATATCAGATATAGGTATCGATATGATATGGCTTCCACCTCCAAGTGATGCAGGTTCACTTGAGGGTTATTTACCAAGAGAACTTAATAATTTTGAAAATAATTATGGGAGTTTACAAGCGCATTTAGATTTATTAAATGCACTAAATTCTAAAGGAATAGAACCAATTGCAGACATTGTAATAAATCACCGAGTAGGTTCAACCAATTATGTAGACTTTACAAATCCAGAATGGGGAACAGATGCTATTACCTCTAATGATGAAGTATGGAGTGTTCCAGAGTATTTTAATACTAACCCAAGAGGTAGTTATGATACAGGAACGTCGTATGAAGCAGCAAGAGATATTGATCATACAAAAACATATGTTCAAAACAGTATTATCAATTTTTTAAATAATTTAAAGAATATAGGTTATAAAGGATGGCGATACGATTTTGTTCATGGTTTTGATAATTATTATTATACATTGTATAATGGAGCTACTAACCCAACTTTTTCGGTTGGAGAAAATTACAACTCTAGTAAGCAAGTAATTCAAGATTGGATTGATGGTACTGGATCAACTGCTTTTGATTTTCCAACTTATTTTACTTTAAAATCTGTAATAAGAGACAACAATTATTCTTATTTAGCAAATAATGGTGAAGCCTCTGGAGGAATAGGATGGGATCCTAGAAACAATACAACGTTTGTTGAAAATCATGACACACCAAGATATGATACACCAAACAATGTATTAAATAGTGGCAATGTTGTACAAACTTATGCTTACCTGTTAACACATCCTGGTGTACCATGTATTTATTGGCCACATTTATTTGATTGGGGAAATGCGGTAAAAGGAGAGATTAGTGATTTAATTACTATTCGAAAAAATGCAGGTATACATAGTCAGAGTAATGTAACAATTAATACTGCCCAAAACGGTCTTTATGCAGCTATTGTAAATGGAAATAATTATGATGTTGCAATGAAAATAGGACCTAATGACTGGTCTCCATCTGGATCTAATTGGACTCTAATTGCTTCTGGAAATAATTATGCAGTTTGGACTAATAATGACGGTACAACAGATAATGATAACGATACAAGTACTTTTAAGGTTTATACACAAGATTATGCTACTATTTATAGTTGGGATGATAACTTAAATGCAACTAATGGAGCTTGGCCTGGAACAACACTAAATAATGAAGGGAATGGTTGGTTTTCTGCAACAGTGATAGGAAACTGTTCAAACCTTATTTTTAGTAATAATGGAGGGAATCAAACAGATGATTTATTTACTTGTTCAAACATGCCTTACTATTATGACAATTCATGGCATGCCTCTCCTCCAAATACAACTTCAGAGAGCTTCAAAATTTATGTAAAAGATTATACTCATGTTTATACATGGAATAATAATCAAGAAGCCACTAGCGGAGAATGGCCTGGAACAGAATTAAATGAGGCTAATAATGGTTACAAAACTATAACAATAGATCAAGATTGCTCAAATATTATTTTTAGTTATAACGGAAATAATCAAACAGTAAATTTAAGCACGTGCTCAAATATGCCTTATTACTATGATAATGCATGGCACAGTACTCCGACAGATATGCGATTAAGCACTAATGAAAAATCTACAGTAAATGATTTTGTATTATATCCTAATCCATTGAAAGATAAGGTGTTTTTTGATGTAAATATCAAAGACGCTAAGGGGACAGTTTCAGTTAAAATTATAAATTTTAAAGGCGTATCAACTAATGTGTATTCTAACACACTTAATAAAGGAAAGCATACTATTACATTTAATAGAGATGATTTAAAGTTAGCTAACGGACTTTATTTTTTAAGAGTTGCTGTAAACGGTAAAATCATTAATAAAAAGATTAGTTTAGAGTAATTTAAATTTGTTTTTTTAGAAATTAAGAGCTACCAATAAGGTAGCTCTTTTTATAATCACTTAAATAGTATAAATGTTATAATCTGAGATTCATTTGTTTTTTTAATAAATCTTAGTTGGTTTTACCTTTTAACCAAATATATTTATATAAACTTGATATAGTCAATTTCAATGTTAAATTCACCTTCTTTTTTATCGCTAATAATTAAAACAATATTAAAAACGTCTTTTAAAGCCTCGGTTGGCATATTGTTGCCAATTATCTCACTAATTTTATAATGTTTAAATTCGGATAATGGTACTTCAATGGTTTCCCAATCTTTAGTCTTTGGACTAAAAATATGTTTGTAATAAGGTATGTAATATTGTTGACTACTTTTTAAAGACAATCCAAAATCACGATTGGTATTATCACTCTTATAACGGATTATCATGATTTTACAATTGTTTAAAGCACCTTCGTCTATTAAAGTGCGTACACTAGCAAAACCACCATTGTTTTCAAGGCTAACATTTCCTGTAAACAATAGGCTGTCATCTTTTAGATTTATTTCAGAGGTGGATAATCCACCCATTACTTCATCATTAACTATTCGCCAAGATGCTCCAGTTTTATCTTTTCCAAAATCTATTGTTAATCCAGTTGCTGAGGTCATAAATATAGTCGCTATTAGTATTAAGTCTTTCATAGCTAAATATACAACATTCAAAAAATACTTTTTATAAAGTATTGTTAATTGGTGACTCGTTTTTAGATTTAAAAATCAATAGTCAATATTATTTCATTTTACATAAATCCATTATTTTTGTTGAAATGCAAAACACCATTTCTCACTACATTCCAGAAGCAGCAGTTCCAAAAGTTTTACAACTTTTAGCACATGACCATTTGGTAGTAAAAGTTAAAAAAGAACGTAAAACGAGACATGGCGATTATAGAAGATTACCAAATGGGAAACATCAAATTACTGTTAATGGAAATTTAAATAAGTATCGTTTTTTAATTACTTTAATTCATGAAATAGCACATTTAGAAGCTTTTTCTAAATTTGGACGACATATTAAACCTCATGGAGCAGAGTGGAAGCGTACCTTTCAGCATTTAATGTTACCTTTTATAAATCCTGATGTTTTCCCAGACAACTTGCTTCCGCATTTAGCAAAACACTTTAAAAACCCAAAGGCATCTAGCGATACAGATGTGCAACTCGCCTTAGCTTTAAAACAATTGGACGCTCCAAATAATAAAAGTTTTATATTTGAAGTACCTTTGCATCAAACCTTTAAAATACACAATGGTCGTGTGTTTAAAAAAGGAGTAAAGCGACGTACTCGTCATGAGTGTGTTGAGGTTAAAACAGGTAAAGTTTATTTGTTTAATGCCAATGCAGAAGTAGATATAATCAATAATTAAAAATACACATAATACACCAAGACATGCAAAATAAAAATTATTATGCCATTTTAATGGCTGGAGGAGTAGGCTCTAGATTTTGGCCAGTAAGTACATCTGAGTTTCCTAAGCAATTTCATGATATGTTAGGTACTGGAGATACTTTAATTCAAAAAACGTTTAGTCGTTTAAGTACCTTAATTCCTAAAGAAAACATTTTTATTTTAACCAACGAGAAGTACAATGACTTAGTCTTGGAGCAACTTCCAGAAGTTAAGCAACGTCAAGTGGTTTTAGAGCCAGCAATGCGTAATACAGCACCTTGTATCTTATACGCAAGTCTTAAAATACAAAAAGAAAATCCTGACGCAGTCATGATTGTTGCACCAAGTGACCATTGGATTGAGGACGAAAGTGCATTTACTGAAAACGTAAAACAAGCGTTTGAGTATTGTCAAGATAATGATGCCTTAATAACCTTAGGGATCAAGCCAACGTTTCCAAATACAGGATATGGTTATATCGAGTGTGGTAACGCTTCCGCTGAAAATATTAGCGACGTGGTTCAGTTTCGCGAAAAGCCAGATTATGAAACCGCTAAGCAATTTTTAGATCAAGGAAACTTTTTATGGAATGCAGGAATATTTATGTGGAGTGCAACCAGTGTAGTAAAAGCATTTCAAGATAAACAACCAGAATTATTTGAGCTGTTTAAAAACGGTTTGTCAACTTATAATACAGAGTTTGAAGACGATTTTATAAGAGATAATTACGCTAAAGCGGAAAACATCTCAGTAGATTATGCTATTATGGAATCTTCAACAAACGTATACGTAATACCAGCAACTTTTGATTGGAATGACTTAGGTACTTGGGGAAGTTTGTATGATAAATTAGATAAAGATAATGACAATAATGCTGTTGTTAATGCAAAAACTTTAACAGAAGATGCGTCTGGAAACATGATACGTACTAAATCTGATAAAGTGGTGGTGGTTGATGGATTACAAGATTATATAATTGTTGATAAAGACGAAGTTTTACTTATCTTTCCAAAGTCTAAAGAACAAGATATTAAAAAAGTCCTTCAAAAGGTTAAAGACCAATATGGAGAACATTATGGATAGGTTTTAAAACATGGAAGAAAACAACAAACCAAAAGAAAATAAATTTGATTTCTCTGATGAAGAGAAACAAAAAGAAGCTGTTGACCAAAAAAAGCAAGCAGTTAAAAAAGATGCAAAAGGGTTATTTAAAAGTATAAAAACCTTTTTACAAGAACTGTTAGATTTTAGAGAGGATACAGATCGTGATGCGACTATTGAAGCGATAAAAGCAGATATACCATTTAAAGGTGCAACTGCATGGATTTTGATATGTTCTATTTTTGTGGCTTCTATTGGTTTAAATGCAAATAGTACAGCAGTTGTTATTGGAGCCATGTTAATTTCTCCGTTAATGGGACCAATACTTGGTGTTGGATTATCTATTGCAATAAACGATATTGATACATTAAAACGATCATTAGTCAACTTAGCTATAATGATTGTGCTAAGTTTATTAACAGCCTTTTTGTTTTTTAGGTTTTTTCCTTTAAGCGAAGATACTTCAGAGCTTTTAGGACGTGTACAACCAGATATTCGAGATGTGTTAATTGCTTTTTTTGGTGGATTGGCCTTAATTATTGCACGTACCAAACGTGGTACTATTGCTTCAGTAATTTTTGGTGTAGCAATTGCTACAGCATTAATGCCACCATTGTGTACAGCAGGTTATGGATTAGCAAAAGGTAATTGGGTGTATTTCGGTCAAGCTATGTATTTGTTTACAATTAATACCATTTTTATAGCTTTAGCAACTTTTTTAGTACTTAAAATATTGCGTTTTCCAATGCTTAAATATGCTAATTCAGCTAAACGTAAGCGTACAGCACGAATTGCATCATTGATAGCAATAGTAGTTATGATACCTGCTATGTTTACTTTTTTAAATGTGTTAAGAGAAAGCCAGTTTAAAGTAGATGCTAAAGACTTTATTAATAATGAACTTAAGTCATTACCAAACGCTAGTTATATACAAAAATACGCGACTCCAAATTATACGCCTAATGGCGAATCTAATATCGAGTTAACAACATTTGGAACAGATGTTATTTCTGATGATATGATACATTTTTTAGAAAATCGTTTACAGGAATATTCATATTTAAAAAGTTCAAAATTATTGATTAATCAGTCTAAAAACAGACAGATTAATAACCTTGAATATATGGAAGAGCTGCGTACCAGAGATTCTTTAGATCTAATGAGTCAGCAACAAAAAATCACATTCTTGGAAGACAAGGTTAGAGAATTATCAAAACTTGAACGTGGTTATGTGCCTTTTGAAGAGTTAACTAAAGAGGTTAATATCAATTACGAAAACATTAAATCTTTATCTTATGCTAGTGTTGTTAATTCTAACTTCAAAAAGATAGATACACTAGCAGTGTTTAATGTAAAATGGAATGATAGTTTAGTTAACGCTAGTCAAATTTCAAAAGAAAGAGATAAGCTATATCGTTGGTTAAAGCTTAAACTTAAGTTAGATACTTTAGTCGTGAATCAAGTTAAATAAATTATAGTAAATATTTATTGATACAAATTTTAATAAAGAATTTATAATCATTATGCGATTGTAAATTCTTTATAGTTTTATGGTGTAACCTAAACGACAATTAAAGTCATTAAATAGATATTAACTACGTTCTTCCAAGTACATTTGACGTACTTTTTTAAATAATTCAGAAGAATAAACAAAGTCTGTTACAGCTTCATTATCTGTCTTAAAAATATCATATCTAGAACCTTCCCATTCCTTTAAACCATTTTTAAGAAAAATAATTTTCTCTCCAATTTGCATAACCGAATTCATATCATGCGAGTTTATTACCGTTGTTATTTGGTACTCTTCGGTTATTTCTTTAATTAAATTATCTATAACAATAGAAGTTTTTGGGTCTAAACCAGAGTTAGGTTCGTCACAAAATAAATACTTAGGTTTGTTTACTATTGCGCGTGCAATAGCAACACGTTTTTGCATTCCTCCAGAAGCTTCACTTGGTTTTTTATGGTGTGCGTTTTCTAAGTTGACACGTTGTAAAACAAAGTTTACACGATCTTCCATTTCACTTTTACTTTGAGAAGTAAACATTTTTAACGGAAACATTACATTTTCTGCAATGGTCATTGAGTCAAACAAGGCACTTCCTTGAAAAACCATTCCAATATCTGCTCTAATCAATCTTTTTTCGTCTTCACTTAGTTTAGAAAAAATTTTCCCATCATAAGCAATACTACCTTCTTCATAGTCAAATAATCCTAGTAAACATTTTAAAAATACAGTTTTACCAGAACCACTTTGTCCGATGATAAGGTTGGTTTTTCCTTTTTCAAAAGTAGTAGTAACTCCTTTTAAAATATGAGCATCTCCAAACGATTTGTTTAAGTTTTTAACTTCTATCATTGACTTAAAAGTAGTTGCGTTAATATATAGTTTAAAAGAATGATAACGACACTAGTCCAAACAAAAGATGTTGTACTAGCCTTACCAACTTCAAGTGCACCACCTTTCATGTAATAACCATGATAAGATGGGATAGTTGCTAAAATGAAAGCAAAAATTAATGTTTTTATAAATGCATAAGCCATATGAAAAGGCTTAAAGTCTAACTGTATGCCTTCAATATAATCTGGCATTGTGGCATATCCACCATAAACACAAGCAGCTAATCCACCCATAATACCTAAAAACATTGAAATTGATATTACAAAAGGATACAAGGTTAGTGCTATAAATTTAGGAAACACTAAGTAGTTTAAACTATTAATACCCATAACTTCTAAAGCATCAATTTGTTCTGTAACTCGCATTGTACCAATGCTTGATGTAATAAAACTACCTACTTTTCCAGCCATAATTATGGACATAAATGTAGGTGCAAATTCTAGTACAATTGATTGTCTTGTTGCAAAACCAACTAAGTTTTTTGGTATTAATGGATTGTCAATATTTAAGGCAGTTTGTATGGTTACAACACCACCAACAAAAAACGAGATAAATGCAACAATACCTAATGAGCCAATAATTAAATCGTCGACATCTTTTAGGATTAATTTTTTCATTACAGACCACTTTGTTGGTTTTCGAAACATTTCGACAACCATTAAAAAGTAAGTCCCAATATAGTGTAGGTAATTCATGCTTTATTTGTTACCGCTAAAATATAAAATTCTAATATGTATTTAACCTTAATTTCAAATTAGATGTTTTAAAAGCTGTATTTTTGGCGTTCAAAATTAAATTTAATACCATGAGAGCGATAGTATCCCTATTTTTTATTTGTTTTCTGTTAAGTTGTAAGGCACAAAAAACTGTGGTGACTTCAGATAATAACACGACAGTTATGCATTCAAAACCAAAACTTGTAATTGGAATTGTTGTGGACCAAATGCGTTATGATTATTTAACTAGATTTTATAACAAATATGGCGAAGGTGGTTTTAAACGCTTGATTACTCAAGGGTTTAATTGTAAAAATAACCATTTTAATTATGTGCCAACTTATACAGGACCTGGACATGCGTCAATATACAGTGGTACTACACCAAAAATGCATGGTATAATATCTAATAATTGGTATGATAAAGTATCTGACAGCTACGTTTATTGTGCAGGAGATACAACTGTACAATCTGTAGGTACAAGCCACAAAGCTGGACAAATGTCTCCTCATAGATTAAAAACAACATCTTTTGCAGATGAAAACAGATTATTTACTCAAATGAAAGGTAAAACCATTGGTATCTCTGTAAAAGATAGAGGTGCAATTTTACCTGCTGGACATACTGCAAATGCTGCTTATTGGTTTCATGGAGCAGACCAAGGTCGTTTTATTTCAAGTACTTATTATTTAGAAGCATTACCTAGTTGGGTTAACGATTTTAATAATAAAGCTGTTGCAGAAAGTTATTTGAAAGAATGGAATACGCTTTATGATATAAATACTTACACAGAAAGTGGAAGCGATTTAAACACCTTTGAAGGTGGTTTTAAAGGAAAAGAAACAGCAACGTTTCCTTATGACTTAAAAGCTTTAAGTAAAGATAATAGAGGGTATGATATTATTAAAGCAACACCTTACGGAAACAGCATTGTTGCAGATTTTGCTATTGCAGCAATTACAGGAGAGCAATTAGGTCAAGATGATTTTACAGATGTCTTAACAGTTAGTTTTTCTAGCACAGATTATGTTGGTCATAATTTTGGAGTTAACAGTAAAGAAGTACAAGACACCTATTTAAGATTGGATAAAGATATAGAGCGATTATTAACTGCATTAGACGATAAAGTAGGTCAAGGTAATTACACCTTGTTTTTATCTTCAGATCATGGAGCAGTGGAAGTGCCAAGTTATTTACAGTCTGTAAAAATTCCTGCAGGATATTTTGATACAGATGATTTTAAAAATCGTTTAAATGAAACTATGATTTTTAATCATAAAGCAGAAAAGCTAATTAAAAACGTAAGTAATAATCAAGTGTTTTTGGATCGTAAAGTGATTAAAGATTATGGGTTAAATTTAGCTCAGGTACAACAAGAAATTGTAAATACTATTATTGATTACCCAAGTATCAACAAAGCGTATACAGCTACAAGTATGAGTAATACAGAATTTTCAAATGGAATTGAAAGTTTATTACAAAAAGGTTATAATCAAAAACGTTCTGGCGATGTATTATTTGTATTAGATCCAGCGGTAATTAGTTATAGTAAAACAGGATCTACACATGGTTCTGCTTTAAACTATGATACACACGTACCATTATTGTTTTATGGTAATGGTATACAAAAAGGAAGTACTTTACAGCATACTACAATACCAGATATTGCTCCAACAATGTCAGCTTTATTAGGAATTAGTTTTCCAAATGGAGCGACTGGTAAACCATTGGAATTTGTAATACAAAAATAATTACTGGTAATTAAAACCGTTTAGATAAAAAAAAGCAGTACTTAAACTTAGTTTATGTACTGCTTTTTTTAATAATAGTAATTGAAGTTTATTCTTTTCAAACTAGTCCAGAATACTATTAAATTTATTTTAATATTTATTTTCTGTATAAAAAATAGTTATTCACCAATTCTATGTAAGCTTCTTTAGCTTGGTCAGGTGTAATATTTTTAATTTGAAATAAGGCATTGGTTTTAAAAGCATTTATGATAGGCTTTTTACTGCTAGGTCTTTCATAGTTGTTTGTAGCCTTTTTATAATAAGCATACAAACGAAGTAAAAAATCGGCAGGAAAAGGTTCCGTATGCGCATTAATTCGCTCTACAGCCTCATCAAAAATGATATCTAATTCTTCGGTAGTCATAGTCTAGATTTCGGCAATAATACTTTCGCCTCCTTTAACTTTCTGGTTTAAACCAACCTTAATATTTGTACCTAAAGGTAAATATAAATCTACTCTTGACCCAAATTTAATAAATCCAGAGTCGGATCCTTGTGCAGCAGTATCACCTTCTTTTGCATAGTTAACAATTCGTTTTGCCAAAGCTCCTGCTATTTGTCTATATAAAACTTTACCATAAGCTTGGTTTTCAACAACTACGGTTGTACGTTCATTATCAGTACTAGCTTTAGGATGCCATGCTACAAGGTATTTTCCAGGATGGTATTTGCTGTAAGCGACTTGACCACTAATTGGGTAACGTGTAACGTGTACATTTATTGGTGACATAAATACGCTAACTTGTAAACGTTTGTCTTTAAAATATTCTGGTTCAAAAACTTCTTCAATTACAACTACTTTTCCGTCTACAGGAGACACAACAGTACTGTCGCTTAATACAGTTAGTCGTTTTGGGTTTCTAAAAAATTGAAGTATTAATACTAAAAATATAAATAGTGTAAAAAACAATAGGTATTGTAACCATTGTATAGATACAAAACGATCTATTATTACAGTCAAAATTGCAATAATCATAAATGTAATTGCAATTATTTTAAAGCCTTCTTTATGAAACATATTTTAAAATTCTTAGAAATAAATAAATAAATGGAGCAGCAAATATCATGCTGTCAAAACGGTCTAATAATCCACCATGTCCTGGCATAATTACACCACTGTCTTTTACTTTTGCTTGACGTTTAAATTTAGATTCTATTAAGTCCCCTAAGGTACCAATAACGCTAATAATTATACTTAAAATCAACCAATTAGTAAAGCTTAAGGTCTCTGTAAAGATATAAATAAAATAACTAGCAATAGTTGCAAAAAATAAACCGCCTAAAAAACCTTCAACCGTCTTTTTTGGAGATATGCTCGGAAAAAGCTTTTGTTTACCAAAGTTTTTTCCAACTAAATAAGCAAATGTATCATTTACCCAAACTAATATAAATGATCCTAGAATGTACTCTGGAGTAAATGAACCATTATGATTTGCGATAAGTAATAAAAAAACAAAACCACTGGACAGGTAAAAAGTTGTTATAATAAACCTTTTAGAACTGAATAAAGGAATTTTCTTTTCTGAAAATAAATCTTTAATTAAAATTAATTGTACAAATATGGTAATGACTTGTAATATCTGTGCAGCCTCATCAAACCCTTTATCAGATTTCATTACAAATTGCCAATAGCCAAAGACACCATATAAGATTGTAAAAATAATATAAGGCGCGATGCTTTTAAGTTGAATCAGTTTACAGAACTCGATTAAGGATACAGTTCCAAACACAAAAAACAACACGAAAAACGCATGTTGGTTTAAAAGTGATGCAACTAGTAGACTTACGTATAAGAATCCAGAGAGTGCTCTTGTAAGGGTTTCATTCATAAAACTAAAGGTCTTCTAAAAGCAACAAATATAAGTTTTTTGTACTGCTTCCATAAGATAAAAAGTCTTTTTCCTCTTGTAATTTAAAATGTTTTATGGTTGTGATGTTTGTAGGGATTTTAGAAGTGTTTTTATTTTTTATTTCTCTAAGGCCTTCACCTATGTTTGAAACAATCTGGCTTGTAGTCGCAAATACAATAACGTTATTTGGGAATTCATTTAGCTTTTTCTCAGCCAATTGATTAGAGCATACTAATAATGAACCATCATTAGCAATTAGATTTTCACAAGTAGTAATAAAATAAGTGCATTCTGATAGTGTTTTACTTGTTTTTAATTGCGAAGACTTAAATTTATCATTTAAATTTTCATCATAAAAAAAAGCAGAATGGTCTTCCCAATTGTTTTCTAAAATAATATTGTTTAAATTATCATAAACTTCATCCATGGAATCGCAGTATAGAAATTTACCTCCATTTTTTTTGAAATTAATAGTGAAGCTTTCGTCTATAGGTAACTCTTGAGTAGGCATATACTTGCCTCTTTCATCAGACTTTGTTTCTTCCTTTTCCTTTTGAGATTTAGAACTAAAAAATTTTCTAAACAAGCTCATTATTCACTGCTATAATCTATGATTTATTCTAGGAATTACCAAATATAAAAAATCTTAGACTATCTAAAGCGATAATCTAAGATTTTTGATAATATTATGATAAACTGAAAAAACTTAGTTCTCTAAATTGTTTTCAGGTAAAAGTTTTTCAGAAGGTTTTCTATCGATATCTTCAAAAGGACGCTTTCCTAAAATTTCTTCTAAATCATCCTTAAATATAACTTCTCTTTCAATTAATCGTTCAGCTAACTTGTTAAGGACATCCTTTTTAGATTCTAATAAATCTAAAGCACGTTGAAACTGAGTTTCAACTATATTCTTAATTTCGTTATCGATTAATTCAGCTGTTTTTTCGCTGTAAGGCTTTACAAAGCCACTTTCTCCAGCAGGATCGTAATATGTTATGTTTCCTACCTTTTCATTTAATCCGTATATCATAACCATTGCTTTTGCTTTTTTGGTTACGTTTTCAAGATCGCTTAAAGCACCTGTAGATATTTGATCAAATATTATTTTTTCGGCAGCACGTCCTCCCATTGTTACACAGATTTCGTCTAAAAACTTATTGGTTCTAGTAATGTAAGCCTCTTGTGGTAAATACCATGCAGCACCTAAACTACGACCTCTTGGTACGATAGTTACTTTTACTAATGGATCTGCATGCTCTAAAAACCAACTTACTGTTGCGTGTCCAGCTTCATGATAAGCAATAGTTTTCTTTTCTTCCACAGAAAATAAATTACTACGTTTTTCAAGTCCACCTACAATACGGTCAACAGCATCTAAAAAGTCTTGCTTTTCAACAGCTTTTTTATCGTTTCTTGCAGCAATTAATGCAGCTTCGTTACATAAGTTTGCAATATCAGCTCCAGAGAATCCTGGTGTTTGTTTTGATAAAAATTCAATATCTAAACCAGCTACTTTTTTTAGTGGTTTAAGGTGTACTTCAAATATTGCTTTACGCTCAGTTAAGTTTGGAAGATCTACATGTATTTGTCTATCAAAACGTCCTGCACGCATTAATGCTTTATCTAAAATATCAGCTCTGTTTGTGGCAGCTAAAACTATAACGTTAGTGTTAGTTCCAAAACCATCCATTTCAGTTAGTAATTGGTTAAGCGTGTTTTCACGTTCATCATTACTACCAGACATTGCGTTTTTACCTCTTGCTCTTCCTATTGCATCAATTTCATCAATAAAAATAATTGCAGGAGATTTTTCTTTAGCTTGTTTAAATAAGTCTCTCACACGAGAAGCTCCAACACCAACAAACATTTCTACAAAATCTGATCCTGATAAAGAGAAAAATGGCACTTTAGCTTCACCTGCTACAGCTTTTGCTAATAAGGTTTTTCCTGTTCCTGGAGGTCCTACTAACAAGGCTCCTTTAGGTATTTTACCTCCTAAATTGGTGTATTTTTCTGGGTTTTTTAAGAAATCAACAATTTCTTGAACTTCTTCTTTTGCGCCTTCTAATCCAGCAACATCTTTAAAGGTTGTTTTTACTTGCGAGTTTTCGTCAAATAATTTGGCTTTAGATTTACCAATATTAAATATCTGTCCACCAGCACCTCCACCTCCTCCAGAGGACATGCGACGCATAATGAAAATCCAAACACCAATAAGTAAAACAAATGGTAGTAAGCTAAAAAGTAGTTCTCCCCAAGGGTTACTATCAATGCTAAAAGTTACTTGTGCAGCATTGTCTTTACCTAACTCTTTATTAATATCATCAATAGATTCTTGAAACAATGCTAAATCACCAAACTGAAAAGAGTAGTTAGGTAATTTTGTTGTTGTTGGAAAAATTGAAGTTGGCTTAGATTTTTTATGCTCTTCTTTTGCTTCAGCTTCTTTAGTAAGGTAAACTTTAGCAGTAGTTTCGTTTACAATATCTACTTTTTCAACATCACCATTTCTTAAATAATCAAAAAATTGTGAAGGCGAAGTTTTTTCGGCACTGCTAGAGCTACTACCAAATACTTGAAGTGCTATAAAAAAGATTATGATACCTCCATAAATCCAATATGGATTAAATTTAGGTTTTTTTGGTGCTATTTTTTTGTTTTTATCAGCCATGTAATGTGTTTAATAATTTGTTTCGATAACGGTCAATTTAGCATCTCCCCAAAGACTCTCTATATCGTAATATTCTCTTATGTGTTTTTGAAAAACGTGAACCACGACGTTTACGTAATCCATAAGTACCCATTCACCATTAGATTCACCTTCAATATGCCAAGGTTTATCTTTTAATGATTTACTTACTTTTTTTTGTATTGAATTGACAATGGCGTTAACTTGTGTGTTAGAAGTACCTTCGCAAATTACAAAGTAGTCACAAACCGTGTTTTCAATTTCTCTTAAATCAAGAATGTTTATTCCTTTACCTTTAACATCCTCTATGCCTTCTAGCATTGTTGCAATTAGCGCGTCTACGTTTGAATCTTTTTTCGCCATTAATAATATTTAAATTTGTGCAAAGTTATTATTTTTAAGTTCTTTATACTCTAAAAAAATCATAAGATTTTACAATACGAAGATAACTATTTAATATGCGTATAATCAAACTTAATGCCACTGAATCCACAAATAGGTTTATGCGTAATCTAAGTTTGGAAAGTTCTGTACAAGATTTTACAACTGTTGTCACTAGCACACAGTCTAAAGGACGAGGTCAAATGGGATCTGCTTGGCAATCAGAATCTTTTAAAAACCTAACGTTTAGTGTCTATAAAGGCTTTAAGCAGTTTGAGTTTGAAGACCAATTTAAAATTAGCATGGCTGTGTCTTTAGCAATTATTAAAGCTTTAGAAACGTTACAAATTCCTAAATTAAGTATAAAATGGCCTAACGACATTTTGTCAGCTAATAAAAAAATATGTGGTATTTTAATTGAAAATGTCATAAAACAAAGTCATATTGTGTCTTCAATAGTAGGTGTTGGTTTAAATGTCAACCAGCTAAAATTTGAAGATTTACCTCAGGCAGGATCTTTAAAATTAATAACAGGATTAAATTATGATTTAGATGAAATCTTACATCTAATACTTAAGCATCTAGAAATACAATTAAAGCTTTTAGAAAATGATACTTCAGCTTTAAAAAATAATTATGAATCTTATTTATTTAGAAAAGAAAAACCTTCAACATTTAAATCCGATGAAGGTTTATTTTCTGGTATTATAAAAGGTGTCTCTAATGAAGGTTTATTAAAAGTTATGATTGAAGATCAAGAACTAAAAACCTTTGATTTGAAAACTATTAAGCTGTTGTATTAATTGCTTCAGGCATATTTGCAGCTAAAGTCTCTATAAATTTACTAATTGGCTTTTTAATCATCATTGCCATCATAGCATTAAACTCGCCTTCAAAAGTTAACTGAACCTCAGTTTTATTAGCCTCAATTTCTTTGATGTTACCAATTAAAGCAAAGTCAATTTTACCTCCAGCAGCACCTAAAACAATTTTGCTGTTAGGCGTCATTTCTTTCTTTTTTAATACTATTTCTGGCATTCCTTTAAGTGCAAATAAAAATTTATCTTCACCTAAAACTTCAAATTTGCTTATGTTTTCTGGCATTAAGCTTTTAAAGTTTTTAACATCGCTTAAAAAGTTAAACGTGTCTTCGGCTGATTTATCAAGGATTGCTTTTGGGCTTTCTAATGTCATTATTTAATGGTCTTTAAATTAAGTTTAAAATTTGATTGTTTTACACAATTAATACTACTATATCAATTAGCGTTCCAAACACTTGGGTTGGCATTCCATTGACTTAACGTTTCTATTTCTTTTTCAGAAATATAGTTACTTGAAGCAGCTTCTTTTAAAAGGTTTTCGTAATTACTTAATGTGTGTAAAGTAATGTTTTCTGACTCGAAATTGTTTTTAGAAACTTCAAAACCATAAGAAAATATTGCAATCATACCCTTAACGTTAACATTAGCTTCTTTTAAAGCTTTAACAGCATTAAGGCTACTTTTTCCTGTGCTAATCAGATCTTCTACAACAACTACATTTTGTCCGCTTTCTATATGACCTTCAATTTGGTTTTTACGACCATGACCCTTAGCTTCTGGACGTACATATACAAAAGGTAATCCTAAATATTCTGCTACAAGTATTCCTATACCAATTGCACCTGTTGCAACACCAGCAATTACATCTGGTTTTCCATAATGCTCTTCTATAAATTTACTTATTTCTTCTCTAATATAATTTCTTACTGGAGGGTAAGATAATACGACGCGATTATCACAGTATATTGGCGATTTCCAACCTGAAGCCCAAGTAAAAGGATCCTTTGGTTGTAATTTTATCGCATTAATTTGCAATAATACTTTTGCGGTTTGTCTGGCAGTTTGTTTATTAAAAATCATAGTACAAAAATACTGATTTATTTAATTTGACTTAAAATTAATTTTAAAATAAATTACAACTGTAAACCATGTCATTAATTTTGATATTTTTACCTAACTAAACTTGATTCACTATTTTTTATGCAATGTATTTTTGTTAACGATAAGCCAATATATCTTACAACCACAGTTGAAAAAGAAACAGACTTTAAAAACTTTTTACTTAAAGATGTAAATATTGATTTGGTCTTGCAGACTATATCTAAAAAGTCTATTAATTCTGTTAGGTTGATTGGTCATGATAAGGAGAAATTAATGAAAGCTTTTAAAAAAAAACTACCCAATGTTATTGCAGGAGGTGGAAAGGTTTTAAATAATAAAGGAGACATTTTATTTATTTACAGAAATGATAAATGGGATTTACCAAAAGGTAAAGCCGAAAAAAAAGAAACCATTGAAGAAACAGCTATAAGAGAAGTTGCTGAAGAGACAGGTGTTGATGGTTTAAAAATAGTAAAACCGCTTCCTGTTACTTATCATGTTTTTAAAAGAAATGGTAAATCAAAGTTGAAAATTACGCATTGGTTTGAAATGTATTCTGATTTTGAAGACGAGTTGCAACCTCAAATAAACGAAGGTATTACTAAAGTAGAATGGTTGAATGAAAAAGCAGCCAAACAGGCATTAAATAATTCATACGCTAATATCAAGTTGTTATTTTAAAACCTTAATTTTTTTGTTAAAATTTATATTGCTGCGTTTGGTCTTAACAATCTAACCGTTTAACTTTTAATGCCTAGTTTTTAACACTTAAGCCAATATTTTATTGTAGGAAAATATTGTTAATTAGATTTGCATTTGTAAATGTAATTAATCCAAAACCCTAAAAGTATGTATAAAAAACTACCCAAAAAGACGCTTGTTTTTAAAGCGTTATTAATGCTATTTGCTTTCGCTTTTTCATCTCAATCCTATGGCTTAGAAGACACTCGTTGTGGTTCTATTTCAGGTTTTCAGTTTTCTAACGGAACAACTTCAACAGCAATAAATTATAATCAATCTTATTATATTAATGATTTACCAAACAATTTTTATATTGATTTATTAGTAAATGGTTACTCACAAAGTGCCAAGTATTATGTAAGAAATTTAGATACAGGTCAATCATATACTGTTTCTGAAAATCATTTACCATATACTTTTCCTGGAGGAAATGGTGCTTGGAATTATGGTTGCGGAAATTTTGAAATTAAAGCAAAACTTTACAAGTATAATAGTTGTGGACGTTATTGTGATAGTGAAACTATTAGATTTAATATTTCATGTGCTCCTGCTCAAAATTGTGGCGATATTGCAGGTTACCAATTTACAAACGGAACCGAAAGCGTTGCCATAACAAATAATGGTGTTTATGAGTTGGATGCTTTACCAAATAATTTTTATGTAGATTTATTGGTAGATGGTCAGTCTGAAAGTGCTAGTTTAAGACTAAAAAACTTAACAACAGGTCAAATTTTTAATGTAGGTGAAAATTATTTGCCATACACTATTCCAGGTGGTAATGCTGCATGGAGTTATGGTACAGGTGACTTTAAGTTAATAGGTAAGATTTTTGAAAATAACTACTGTCAAAGCACAATGTGTGATAAAGAAGTGGTTTATTTTACAATAAACAATACTGTTTGTGGTCAAATAGACGGATTTGAGTTTTCTAACTTCTCTGATGCTGCAATTACAATTGTAGATGGAGCAAGTTATGATTTAGAAAATCTTCCTGCAGACTTTAATATTAACTTGTTAACTTCCGGACCTCTTGAAAGCGCATATTTTACTTTAACAAATGTCGATACAGGTGAAGTTTTTAATAAAACTGAAAATGTAGTGCCTTATACTTATCCAGGAGCAACAAACACAGTTTGGTCTCATGGTTGTGGTACGTTTCAAATCTGCTCGAGTGTTTACCAAGCTAATTATGCAAACGGAACAGAATGTGATTCAGCATGTCTAACATTTACAATTACTTGTGAAGATCCTTGTGGAACAATAGATGGATTCGAGTTTTCTAACTTTTCTGACGCAACAGTTGCAATTGTAGATGGATCAAGTTACGATTTAGAAAATCTTCCATCAGATTTTAATATTAACTTATTAACTTCAGGACCTCTTGAAAGCGCATACTTTACATTAACAAATGTTGACACAGGAGAAGTGTTTAACAAAACTGAAAACGTTGTGCCTTATACATATCCAGGAGCAACAAATTCAGTTTGGTCTCACGGTTGTGGTACTTTCCAATTATGTGCAAGTATATATACAGAGAATAATACTAACGGAACTGAATGCGCTAACAGTTGTGTAACATTCACAATTAATTGTGAAGAACCTTGTGGTAATTTAGAGGTTTTTGCTTTTTCAAATGGATCAGAATCAGTTATAATTACTGAAGGTGGCGAGTATAATATTTCAGATTTACCTTCAGATTTTTATATTGAAGCATTAGTTGTAGGTGCTTCTGAAAGTACTATAACTACCATAACAAATTTAGAAACTGGAGCAACAATTGTTGTTACAGATAATACTTTACCTTATGCTTATCCAACAACTGAAACTAGTTGGGATTTAGGTATTGGAAATTTTAAAGTGGAAACTCAATTATTTGCAGGAGATGACGCTTCATCAACACTATGTGATGTACAAGAAGTTACATTCTTTTTAGTAGATGTATTAGAATGCGAAGCAACTTCAGCAGGAACTTCTACTTTATCAACTGGTTTAGCTATTGTGTCACCAGGAATTTCTGTAACAGTTACTGTAAACCTAAACAATGATGCAGTTTTACCTAATGGTTACCAATTAAGTACTTTATTAACAAAAGGAGATGACTTAGTAATTGAGGGTTACAGTAGCACACAAGAACTAACAATTCCTGAAGTTGGAGGTTTTTATAAAGTGCATACTTTAGCTTATAATCCTGAGACTTTTAATTTAAATGCTATTACTTTAGGAACAACAACAGCTTTTGATATTTTAGATTTAATTGCTAATAATCAAATTTGTGCAGATTTAGATGAAGTAGGAAGCCCATTAATGGTAATTGTTGTTGGTTCAACAGATAGAAATAGTAATGTGTCTGTAGGACAGGTAAAAGGTAACGCTGTTATAGAAGCTCAACTATCTACAGATGTAAAAACCTTTCCTAATCCAGTAGTAAATCAATTAAACGTAAAAGTTAATTTATTAAAAGATGAAGCGCTTAATTACTATATGATAGATATAAACGGAAAACAAGTACTTGCAGGAAGGTTATCTAACAATTCTAGTGTAATTAGCACATCTGAATTAGCTGCAGGATTTTACATCCTTAAGTTAAACTCTGAAGTACGAAATGTTACTAAAAAGATAATGGTTAAAAAGTAGTCATTATCTCATATAATAAAAAAAACCGTTACAGTTTGTAACGGTTTTTTTATGCTTTAAAATTAGATGAATCTTTAGATGTATTTAATTATATTGATAAACTTATAGTCTACATTAGAAGTTAATCAATGTTTCTAGATTGAATTATTTAGAACAAATTGATCATGATTTAAGACTTAATTTATAGCAGGTTTTATAATAGTATAGAAACATCAATAACCACGAAATATAATATACTACTATCTTAATATTCTAAAAACAGGATATTGTAAATGTGCCTTTTCATAGTTTTTACTATGTTTATGTAGCCAATCCAATTGTGCATACCAATTTTCAGCAAAACCAGAATCATTAGCTTTTTTTAAGTTGAAATCATTTTTTAGTTTAGGGTTATTTTCCAATATACTTTCGGCTTTATCTTCCCAAACATATGGAGAAAACCCTTCTTTTTGTTGTAAAATGGTATCAAAAAAGTTCCAATTAAAAAACGAATCTGGAGCTTGAGGTTCTAACGTTTCTATTAAATATCTAAACGCATATTGATTGGTGTCTATGATATAATCTCCCTTTTTAAAAATCAATTTTTCTGTAGTTGTTTTTATCGTTGTATTATAATGTTGGTAATGTCCTTCATAAGCATTTGTTCTAGTTATATAATCATCAATTTTGTAGGATTGTACAGTTATTGTAGAGTCCTGTTGTAAGGGTTTTAAAATGACGTTATTAGATTTTAATCGTTTAATAACAGACCACCAATCTTGAGGTATAATATATGCTTTAGGTATTACGACTTCTAAGCTTGGTTTAAAGTAGTTTTGATAATTAACCTGCTTAGTAAATGGCTCATTTCGATTATATTTTAGACGATTGGTTTCTGTAATATTACTTGGTATTTTATGACCTTCATAACCTTTAAAATTTAAAGTTGTAGATTTTGTGGTGTCAATTTCCCATTGTAAAGGATAAGTCGTTTTTGCAATTAATTGTTTTATAGCGTTTTGACGTAAGTCTTTAATTTTTGTGTAATCGTTTTCAATAATATCAATCATAGATTTCATTAATTGATAAGTCCCTTCAACACGTTGTTTGTATGGTTTTAGCATATGTGTTTCTACCATCATGCCTAAAGTGTTAAACAATGTAGTGTAACCAGTTGAGTATCTTGGACTGTCCATAAATTGACTAAAACCTGCTTCCGGAACAGTATTAAACACATTGACGTAAGGTGTGATATCCCAATTGTGTTTAGATAAATTATCCTCTAAATTAGGTTGCATTGTGTTATGAAGATAATCTCCTAACAAACCACCTAATTTGTTATGTTGCGTAAATAAATGTGTTAATGTATATTGGTAATCTGCTCCATTACTAACATGATTGTCTATAAAAACATCAGGTTGTATTAAATGAAATATTCTAGCAAACGTCTCTGCATTTTTGGTATCACTTTTTATAAAGTCACGATTTAAATCATAGTTTCTAGCATTGCCTCTAAAACCATAAGCTTTAGGTCCATTTTGATTGGTTCTGGTGGATGTGTTTCGGTTTAAGCTACCACCAACATTATAAATTGGGATTGTAGCTAAAACAGTGTGTTTAGGCATTTTAATGTCTCCATTTACAATATCTCTAAATAACATCATAGTAGCATCAATTCCATCAGATTCTCCTGGATGTATCCCGTTATTAATTAATAAAATACGTTTGTCATTTCTTATAGCGTTAAAATCAAAATTTTTATCAGGATTTAAACTAACTATATGTAGTGGTTTCCCAGAATCCGTTATACCTATCGAGTCAATGGATATAGAAGGGTAGGTAGTTGCTAGATTGTTATAATATGTAATAGTTTGCTGGTAGGTTGCGGTTTCTAATCCTTTAGATTTTTCAAATACAGTTGTAAAATCAAAGTCTTTTTTAAGCTTAGGTTGACAAGACATAAAGACTAGACATAGTACTAAAATTTTTTTCATTGAAAGTTTTTTTAATAAGGGTTATACAAATATAATATTATAGACTTGTGATTGTTGGAATTAAGCGTACTTTTGCAGCTTCTAAAATTGAAGACAATGACAGAGTTTATTAGAAAAATAGTCCCAAATGCAAAGGACGACGTTTTAGCAGGTATTACAGTATCATTAGCAATGATTCCAGAAGTAGTAGCATTTGCTTTTGTAGCACAAATAGATCCATTAATGGCTTTATCAGGTGCTTTTATTATTGGTTTAATAACAGCTATTTTTGGTGGACGTCCAGGTTTAATATCTGGAGCAGCAGGAGCAGTAGCTGTAATTTTTGTAACCATGATTGCAGATGGACATACCAAAGGGATGTTAATGGATACACCTATTGAAAACATGGGTTTTTTCTATCTTATGGCCTGTGTGGTATTAATGGGTTTAATACAGATTTTAGCAGGTGTTTTTAAATTAGGTCGCTTTGTGCGTTTGATTCCACATCCTGTTATGATGGGATTTGTTAACGGTTTATCAATTGTAATATTTATTGCACAGGTAAAAATGTTTTCACATAAATCGTTACAAGTATCAGAAGCAGGTGTTAAAGAGTATGTTAGTACATTTATGCAAGGTGCAGAACTATATACCATGATTGGTTTAGTATTGTTAACCATGGGAATTATTTGGGGATTACCTAAATTAACTAAAAAATTACCAGCAGCTTTGACAGCTATATTAGTAACAAGCCTTATTGTTATTGGATTTAATATGGATGTGTCTACTGTAGGATCATATATTATAGAAGGAGGAGGAACTGGTTTAAAAGGAGAGTTTCCAACACCAAATATGGAGCTTTGGGAAAAACTACCTTTTAACTTAGATACTTTAAAATTTATAGCATTACCTGCATTTTTAGCAGCATCAGTTGGATTGATTGAATCTTTAATGACTATGAATCTTGTGGACGAGTTAACAGAAACAAGAGGTAACGGAAACAGAGAATGCGTTGCGCAAGGAGCAGGAAATATAGTGTCTGGTCTATTTGGAGGAACAGGTGGTTGTGGTATGATTGGACAAACCGTAATTAATATTAATGCAGGTGGTCGTGGACGTTTGTCAGGTATTATGATGGCTGTAACACTACTATCGTTTATTTTGTTTGCAGATAAATTAATAGAAATGGTGCCAATTGCAGCTTTAGTTGGTGTTATGTTTATGATGGTTATAGAGACTTTTGCTTGGTCAAGTTTTAGAATATTAAAGAAAATCCCTAAGTCTGATGCAGTAGTACTAATTACAGTATCATTAGTAACTGTTTTTGTGGATTTAGCTGTAGCAGTATTTATTGGTGTGATTATTTCAGCATTAGTTTTTGCTTGGGAAAATGCTAAAAAAATTAGAGCTAGAAAACGTATTAAAGCAGATGGAACTAAAGTATATGAAATTTGGGGACCATTATTTTTTGGAAGTATTCAAGCTTTTAATGAAAAATTTGATATTAAAAATGATCCAGATACAGTAGAAATTGATTTTGTAGAATCTAGAATAAGTGATCACTCCGCATTAGAAGCCATTTTTAATCTGGTTGAAAAATATGAAAAAGAAGGAAAGCAAATACGATTAAAACATTTAAGCGAAGATTGTAAAGTATTACTATACAAATCTAGTCCAAAGTTTAGAGAAGTGGTTGTAGAGGATATAGACGATCCTAGATACCATTTAGCAGCTAATCCAGAAGAGTTTCCTAAACCTTTATCAGAATATAAGTTTTAATATTATTTTAAACTTAAAACATAAAAAAAGCATAACGATTTAAATTGTTATGCTTTTTTTATGTTTAACGTAATACTTAGTCTTTTAGTCTTACACTATCTGGTACTAGTACAGTGTAATCACCATTGTTTCTTATAACGTCTCTTACAATTGAAGATGATATATAACTGGTTCTTGCAGCAGTTAATAAAAACACAGTTTCGATTTTTGATAACTTACGATTAGTGTGTGCTATAGCTTTTTCAAATTCAAAATCTGCAGGATTACGTAATCCACGTAAAATAAATTGAGCATCAATTTCTTTGCAAAAATCAATTGTTAAACCTTTATAAGTTACAACTTTTACTTTTGGTTGGTCTTTAAAGGCTTCTTCTAAAAAACGTTGTCTTTCTTCTAAAGAAAACATGTATTTTTTTTCAGAATTCACTCCAATAGCAACCACAACTTCGTCAAATAATTTGACACCACGTTTAATAATATCATAATGTCCAAGGGTTATTGGATCAAAGGATCCAGGGAAAATTGCGCGTCTCATGTTTTGTTTGTTTTAATCTCTATCTACTTCGTAGATGGTTTGTTTGTCAAAAAGTGATTGTATTTCACTTCTAGTATAGCCATCTGTTTCTGTGGTGTAATTTTTAGCTTTATCTATTTTATAAACTTTAGCTTTTCTGTCAATTAGTACATCATTGTAAATTACAAATATACTATCCTTTGTTACTTTGTTAACTTTCATTGTGCTGTAATAACCACTTTGTGAAGTCTCAACAGAATATACGTCGCCAATCATAGGTTCTTTGATATAGCGTTTGTCGTTCTCGTCGTCCTTTTTACTTGTGTAAACAGCAAAACTAATTAGTAAAACTAAAACTGCTAACCCACTAAAATACCAAATTGGATATTTAGCATCAGCTTTTTCAATATTAAATTTTTCTTTTATTGAATTAGGTAACGATTTTAAATCAAATGTTTTATGACAATTGGTGCACTCTAAAATATTTTCTTTACCTAACGGAAACATAGGTATCCAATATAAGTATGCGTATTTACCAAAGATAGAATATCGCATAGTACGACCATCTTCACAATTAGGGCAATTAACATTAACAAGCCTACCTTCCTTTATAGTGGTCGCTTTTCTACCGTAAAAAATCATATTAGTTTAAGTTTGGTTAGTCTCTAAATATATGCTTTTTAAAGTAAAGCTTCCTCAATAGCATTACTAAACAAGGCTTCCATACTAATACCAGCAACTTTAGCCTGTTGTGGTAAGATACTGGCAGTCGTTAAACCAGGTACAGTATTTATTTCAAGTAAATGTGGTTGGTTGTTTTTAAATATAAATTCACTTCTAGAAAAACCTTTCATTTTTAAAACCTCATAAACTTTTTTAGCAACAGTATTAACTTGTTCTTCTTGTGTTTGTGTTAATCTTGCAGGAGTAATTTCGTTGGATTTTCCTAAGTATTTAGCTTCGTAATCAAAAAAATCATTCTCACTTACAATTTCTGTGATTGGTAATACTTTAGTTTCGCCTTTGTAGGTAATCACACCTACAGACACTTCTGTTCCGTCTAAAAAAGATTCAATTATAATTTCGTCATCCTCTTTAAAAGCATGATCAATTGCTTGCTGTAAATTTTCTTTTTTATGGACTTTACTAATTCCAAAACTGCTACCAGCTTTATTAGCTTTAACAAAGCATGGTAAACCTACTTTGTCAATAATAGCGTCTTCGTTTATAGTATCTCCTAAATTGATGTAAAAACTCTCAGCAGTTAGTATTCCGTAAGGTTTTAAAACACTTAAACAATCACGTTTATTAAACGTCAATCCAGCTTGATACATACCACAACTAGTGTGAGGTATATTTAGTAGTTTAAAATAACCTTGCATAAAGCCATCTTCACCAGGACTACCATGTATGGCATTAAAGACACAGTCAAAAGTTGTTTTTGTACCATTAATAGTTACTGAAAAATCATTTTTATCAATAGTAAATTCGGTATTATTATCATCAACGTAAACCCATTTATCCTTAAATATATGAATGCGATATGCATTGTATTTAGTGTTGTCTAAGTTTTGATATACAACGTTTCCGCTGTCAAGAGAGATTTTATATTCGCTAGAATAACCTCCCATTATTATGGCAATGTTTTTTTTCATTTAAATCTAAATTATATCAGATATCCAATAAACAGTTATAATATTCGTTTTGTAAAAATATCATTTATTTTATTCCGAAGATAAAACCTTTTAGTTTTTATATATTTGCCTACAAAAATTAGTTAAATGAGTTTCATAAGTTTTCTTAAAAGTAAAGCGTTTTTTACGCAATTAGCAATAGCAATAGTTGCCTTGTTTGTGCTAGGTTTTATAATATTAAAATGGTTAGATATTACCACTAATAATGGTGAGTTTGAAACCGTTCCAGACTTAAAAGGTAAATCTATTAAAGTGGCTCAGATAGAGTTAGAAAACAATAATCTTGTGATGCAAATTCAGGATTCGGCTAATTTTAACCCTAATTACCCAAAGTTTTCTGTAATAGACCAAGATCCAAAAGCTAATGAGCAAGTTAAAGAAAACCGTAAAATTTATATTACTTTAAATCCATCAGGATACCGTAAAATAACAGTGCCAGATTTATATCAGAAATCCTACAGACAAGCTAAGCCAATGATAGAAGCCTTAGGATTTAAAGTAGGTAAAAAAACATACATAGACAACATTGGTAAGGACATGGTTTTAGGTTTACGTTATCAAGGTAAAGTGTTAAAACCAGGAACAAAACTACCTAAAACAACAGCAATAGATGTTGTTTTAGGAAACGGTAACCGTCCATAAATACAATATAATGAACGATTACACACCAGAATTACCAGAACAAGAAGATAATGGTACCTTATATGAGCATCATTCTTTTGTAGCAGATAAAGGTCAAAAACCATTACGAATTGATAAATGGTTAATGAACAAAATCGAAAACGCGACACGTAACAAAATACAAGATGCAGCAAAAAACGGAAGTATTTTTGTAAACGAAATTGCTGTAAAATCCAATTACAAAGTAAAACCAGAGGACGTTATAAAAGTTCGTTTCGAGTATCCTCCACACGAGAATTTGTTGGTAGGAGAGGATCTTCCTTTAGACGTCGTTTATGAAGACGATCAACTACTAGTGGTTAATAAACCAGCAGGAATGGTAGTGCATCCAGGACATGGTAACTATTCTGGGACGTTAATAAATGCCTTAATTTTTCATTTTGATAACCTTCCAAACAATTCAAGTGATCGTCCAGGATTAGTCCACAGGATAGATAAAGACACTTCAGGATTGTTAGTCGTAGCAAAAACAGAAGTCGCTATGGCACATCTGTCTGCACAATTTAAAGCCAAAACTAGCGAGCGTGAATATGTAGCCATAGTTTGGGGAAATATGGATGAAGAAGATGGTACAATAGAAGGTAACATTGGACGTCATCCAAAAAACAGATTACAAAACACGGTGTATCTAGATGACGATGCAGACAAAGGTAAACCAGCAGTCACACATTATAAAGTTTTAGAGCGTTTAGGCTACGTTACATTAGTAAGCTGTAAACTAGAAACAGGTCGCACACATCAAATACGTGTCCACATGAAACACATAGGACATACCCTTTTTAATGACGAGCGTTATGGAGGTAATTTAATCTTAAAAGGGACCACATTTACCAAGTACAAACAATTTGTAGATAATTGTTTTAAAGTGCTGCCACGTCAAGCTCTACATGCAAAAACATTAGGATTTGTACATCCAACTACCAATAAATTTATGAGTTTTGAGTCTGCAATTCCAGACGATATACAACAGTGTATCGAAAAATGGAGAGGCTACTCTAAACACATGGAATAACATTCTTATAACATTACAAATTTGGACGTTACCCTTAACCTGATTTTAAGATCAGCTTAAGGGTCGCGCTATCCATTATATCTTTTTTTGCCATTTATGGCAGCAAAAAAAGGATGCCATTACTATCGCTAACGCAACTCAAGTTTTCAATAGTAATACTAAATTTTAGTATTGTAAATTACTATAGATCCAGCTTTTAAAACCAAAGGGTTATTTGTAATTTCGTAACAACAAAAATTAGCAATTAGTATATAATACCACATTATATACCAACGCAATGTATTGCTGCAAAGCAAAACAACACTAAATTTACAGCATATGAAACTAGTTATATCTCCAGCAAAATCATTAGATTTTGAGTCAACATTACCAACAGCAAAAACTACAGATTCGCAATTTTTAAAACAAGCCAAAACCTTAAATACTGTTTTAAAAAAACAAAAACCTCAGGATTTATCAGACTTGATGCACATTAGCGATAAATTAGCACAACTTAATTATAATCGTAATCAAGACTGGAGTTTACCATTTACAAAAGACAATGCAAGACCAGCAGTTTACGCTTTTAATGGTGACGTTTATAAAGGTTTAGACGCTTATAACTTACCTGAAGATAAAATAGACTTAATGCAAAATACAGTAAGGATTTTATCAGGATTATATGGTGTGCTTAAACCATTAGATTTAATGCAACCTTACCGACTAGAAATGGGAACAAAGTTACCTGTTGGTAGCAATAAAAATTTATACGAATTCTGGAAAGAAGACATTGTAAAGTCTTTAAATGAAGAGTTAGAAGATGATGAGTTGTTTTTAAATCTTGCATCAAACGAGTATTTTAAAGCCATAAATACAAAAGCACTTAAAGTACCAGTTATAGATGTTACCTTTAAAGAATTAAAAAACGGAAAACTTAAAATCATTTCGTTTTATGCAAAAGAGGCAAGAGGTTTAATGGCTAAATACGTTATTGAAACTAATGCAAAAACAATTGAAGATTTAAAACAGTTTAATTACAATAACTACCAATTTGATGGCAACCTCTCAACCGAAAAAAACTTGGTCTTTACAAGATAATAAGCGTACAGAAGCACAACGCAATTTATTTAAAGCAACAGGTAAACCTAAAAAAAACAAAAACGTGGTGTATTTGTTTAGTGTTATTGCTGTGCTCTTAGCAATTAGCTTTGTGTTACCAATGTTGTATGATCAAGAAATAATTGTATGTATTACAGATACCTTGTGTTTAAACTCTAATAGTAATACAATTCTATATCCATTGTATGTATTTGGAACTATAGTAATACTAATATTAGCAGTTTATGGAGCATTTGTAGTTGGTAAAAAAATAGGGAATAGGTTTAAGGTTTAACCGTTCCTTTTTTTTCAATATCAATTTTGGTTTCAGGTCTTACTCGTTTTTTTATGCGTGGTCGTCTAGCACCAAAAGTCCCTCTGTTTATTTTTCCTCGTTTAGTTTTTTTATCTCCTTTTCCCATAGTTTAGTATTGTTTTAATTTCCACGTAAGTGAAAATATTTAAATTAATTACTTTTCATAAGGTAACAAAACCACTATTTTTAACCAAGATTAAAAACTTAAAATTGTTATAAATCTTTGTAAACACTATGTTTAACCATAAACATCCATACGCACCATTTATTAAAGACGATACTAAAAAGTTAATCGTTGGGACGTTACCACCTCCACGTTTTACAACAGGAGAATTGTTAGAAAAAGATGTGGACTTTTGCTATGGTAGTTATTATAATAGCTTGTGGTTATATATAGATAAAATTCATGATTTGGGTTTGTTGTATGATAATAGTCAAGAAGCAATTGACCAGCGTAAACAGTTTTTAATAGCACATAAAATAGGTGTTTGCGATATTGTAGATAGTGCGCAACGTGAAAAAGTTGATGCTTCAGATTTAGGAATGCTTAATATAAAATTACGAGATGTTATTGGGTATTTAAAGCAATATCCAAGTATAGACACTTTGTTATTTACAGGAGGAAATAGCAAAAATGGTCCTGAATATTTTTTCAGGAAACATATAAAAGATTACAATATAAAATTGCACTTGGTAAGTAAAATCACGCCTAAAATTCATCAATTTGAATTACCCACTAAAACTAATAAGCCCAATAGGATTATTAAAACAGTCTCTTTAACTTCTGGGTCTGGAGCAGCAAATATTGCTATTGGTAGTAATCCATTGTACAAACAATTAAAAGCTAAAAATCCAAAGTTTAATACTTTTGATTTTAGGGTTATGCAGTATCGTGAGTATCTATAAAAACAAAAACGTAAGCCTTAGACTTACGTTTTTTAATAATTAAATTAGTTTTTATTTTGATAAGCACCAGAGCTGTAAGTTAACTCGTAGCTATGTGTGTAAATCTCAAATACAATCCCAAATGGATCTTCAACATAACACATTTTAAAGGGTTTGTCTTCAGGATAATACGCTCTTATTGGCATGCGTTGTTTTCCACCATAGGCGACAATTTTTTCAATTAAATCTTCAATATTAGGATCTTGAATGCAAAAATGAAATAAACCTGTGTTAAATGGATTAAAATCTGGAGCCTCTTTAACTCCATGCGGAAAAGAAAACAACTCAACTCCAACACCATCTGAAGTTGCTAAATGCGCAATTTCAAAAGTCTGCCAGTCGTCACCAAAAACATCAATACACATTTGACCTATAGCAGTATCTTTTTCTTTTTTAATTTCCGATGGTTCCATAATGACATACCAACCCATAACTTCAGAATAAAATTTAACAGCTTCTTTTATATCAGGTACAGTTAGTCCAATATGTGAAAAGGATTTTGGATAATCTTTATTATTTTTCATATACTTTATTTTAGATCGTAAAATTAATTTATATTTACCTAATTAACAATAACTTACCTAAAAGTGATATAGTTACCAAAACGAGTAAATTGTTGATTTTTAATGATATAAAAATTTTATTTTGAAAAAAAATGTGACTTGTCCATTACATTATACTATGGACTTAATAGGTACAAAGTGGAAACCATTAGTTTTGTTTCATTTATTAGATGGTGCTTTACGTTCAGGAATTTTACAAAAGCATATTCCTGGTATTTCTAATAAAATGTTTACACAAACGGTTAGAGAATTAGAAAAAGAGGGTTTAATATCCAGAAAAGTGTATCCAGTGGTGCCTCCAAAGGTGGAGTATAAACTAACTTCTAGAGGTGAATCTCTAGAAAAAATATTAAAAGATTTAGATGCTTGGGGTAAAATTGATAGTACAATTTAACGCTTCCAATTAGCTGTTTAAAAGTATTAAAACAATACCTATAATTGCTGGTAAGGCTTGAATGAAAAATATTTTTTTTGAAACACTTAATGCGCCATAAATACCTGCTACAGTAACACAGCCCAAAAAGAAAATAGCAATATTTGCAGACCACTCTGGAGATTTAATTAAGAAAGACCAAATTAATCCTGCTGCTAAAAAGCCATTATATAAACCTTGATTGGCAGCCATACTTTTTGTTGGCTTAAATAAGTCTTTAGGAAAATTTTTAAAGACTTTTCGCCCTGTAGTTTCCCAAGCAAACATTTCAAAATATAAAAAATATAAGTGTAAAATTGCTACAAAAGCAATGATTGTTTTTATAAGTATTTCCATAATAAAGTTAATTTGTAGGTTAAAAAATCTTGTCTAAAAAGTGTTTAATACTTTGTTGATTAGCACGTAAAAGCTCTTGTCTAGCATTAGCTTTATCTTTTGGTTTTTTGTCCTGTGACAGTTTAAATTTACCTTCCCAAGTATCTATTGAAATTTCAAAAAGTTTGATGTATTCTAAATTTTTATCTAACCTTGGGTTGTCTTCCTCTAAAGTATATTTATGGTCAGGAGCCTCTAAAAATTGGGTCATTGTTATTAAAGACTGTTTTAATTCGGCTTTATTTTCAATTTGTGTTACAGTACCTGTTAAATGTACTTTAATATAATTCCAGGTAGGTAATTGCGTTGTGGTATATATACTTGGTGAGATGTAGCATTCAGGACCAGAAAAAAGTACAGTCACCTTGTTTTGTTCTTTTAATAGATTGGTTTGTGGATTGTAAATATCAATATGACCAATTAATTTTCCGTCTTCCTCACGATATATTAATGGTAAATGTGTAATTAAAGGTGTATTATTTTTAACAGAAATTACTGTAGCTAAGGGATACGTTTTAATCACTTCAATCAAGTGGTTTTTGTCGTTATCCTGATGTTTTTGAGGTGGATACAATTGGCTTGGTTGTATGGGTTAATGTGTTTTATTTCATTTAAAAATTACAAAATTATATGTAGTTTTATAAAATGTCTGATAAAAGTACTTCATTTTCAATTAAAAATTGGTCTCAAGATGATCAACCTAGAGAAAAACTATTATACAAAGGAAAAGCATCTTTAAGTGATGCCGAATTAGTTGCTATTCTAATAGGCTCTGGAAACAGAGATGAAAGTGCTGTGTCCTTGTGTAAACGCATCTTGTCTAGTGTAGATAATAATTTAAGCGAATTGGGTAAACTTAGTATCAAACAATTAATGGAATTTAAAGGAATAGGTGAAGCTAAAGCCATTAGCATTATTGCTACCTTAGAGCTAGGAAGACGTCGAAGAGGAGAGGAGGCTTTGCAAAAAAAGAAAATTACTTCAAGTAAATCTGTTTTTGAACTTATGCAACCTATTATTGGAGAGTTACCACATGAGGAATTTTGGATTGTATATTTAAACAACTCTAATAAAGTGATACATAAAAGTCAATTAAGTAAAGGAGGAATTACAGGTACTTTAGTAGATACACGTTTGGTTTTAAAAACGGCTTTAGAGGTTGGAGCAGTGGGACTTATTTTATCGCACAACCATCCATCAGGTACATTAGTTCCAAGTCAAGCAGACAAAGCCGTAACTTTAAAACTTAAAACTGCAGCACAAAGTTTAGATATAAAAGTCTTAGACCATTTAATTGTTACAGAAAACGCTTATTTTAGCTTTGCAGACGAAAACCTACTGTAAATGCTACTAGTATACACACATAAAATTTCACCTAGATTCAAATATGTTTTTAAACAAATTTGTACCAGAATTTTAGGGATTCCTGTAAACTTTACAACCGTTATAGAGGAATTTATTGCACATGACAGCTTAAAAATGTCGTACACAAGGCAACCTTTAAGTAACGAGATTTTTGTACGCGCAAACGAGTTACTTTTTGAACAAGGTTTATCCGATTTGGATATAAATGTATTACCATGGGAAGAGACTAAATGCTTTTTTCCTACTGGAGAAAAAAGCGCCTTACCATTTGATATTTTTGCAGCTACGTTTTATCTAATTAGTCGTTATGAAGAGTATTTACCTCATGTAAAAGATGACTATGGACGTTTCACAGCACAAGAAAGTTTAGCTTTTAAAAATAAATTTTTAGACCAACCTGTTGTAGATATTTGGGCTTATAAATTTAAAGCTATTTTACAAGATAACTATCCTGATTTTGATTTTCCAGACCAAAAATATACTGTTAGACCTGTAATAGATATTCCAGTAGCTTATGATTATAAATTAAAAGGGTTGATGCGTACAATAGGAGGCACGTTTAAAGATTTTTTTACATTTAAATTTAAACGTTTATACCAAAGATATTCTGTTGTTATGGGCTTTAAACGTGACCCATACGACACATATAAATACGTAATTAATAAGCAAAAAACTTCAAAATATAAGTTTGTTTTTTTCTTTTTATTGGGCGATTTTTCGACCTACGATAAAAATATAAATTTTCAGAAACAAAAATTTATTTCACTTATAAAACACGTTGGCGACTATTGTCAAGTTGGTATTAAAACCTCTTTTTTTGCGCTATCTAATATCGAAATTTTAAAAGAAGAAAAAGTACGAATGGAACGCATTATTAACACTGCAATTGTAGGTTCAAGACATTCGTTTTCAAAAGTTAATTTGCCAGAGTCTTATCGTCATTTAGTAGAGTTAGAAATACCAGAAGACTATACCATGGGTTATGTTAATTATTTAGGTTTTAGAGCAGGTACATGTACACCTTTTTTATTTTATGATTTGGATTTTGAAGTTCAAACACCATTAAAAATAGTGCCATTTCAAGCCTTAGATTTTGCCTTTTTAAAGTACCATTCTTTATTAGATAAGCAACAGGCTTTAAAACGATTAATACAGTCTATAAAACAAGTAAATGGTACCTTTGTACCAGTGTTTCATAATTATACCTTTGGTAACAATCCACGTTGGCAACATTTTAAAAACTTATTCAATATAATTATAGATGCAAAAACTAAATAATATTCAACATGTTTTTTTTGATTTAGATCATACCCTTTGGGATTTTGATAAAAACTCGGCACTGACTTTCGATTTTATTTTTAAGAAACATAAAGTTGGTACTAACATTAAAGATTTTTTAAGTTTTTATGAACCTATAAATCTTCAATATTGGAAGTTGTATCGCGATGAAAAAGTTACTAAAGATTATTTAAGATATCATAGATTAAAAGACACTTTTGATGCTTTAAATTTTACGGTTCAGGATAATTTAATACATCAATTGTCAGACGATTATATTACCAACTTATCAAGTTTTAATCATGTGTTTGAAGGTACGTTTCAGCTTTTAGATTATTTAAAAACAAAATATACTTTACATATTATTACAAATGGATTTAAAGAAGCTCAGAATAATAAATTAAAAGCCTCAAAACTGGATCATTATTTTGAGACCATTACAAACTCTGAAAGTGCAGGAGTTAAAAAACCGAATCCTAAAATATTTAATTTTGCATTAAATTCGGCTAAAGCCGAAACATCAAACAGTATCATGATTGGTGATAATTACGAAGCAGATATACAAGGTGCTTTAAACATAGGTTTAGATGCCATTTGTTTTAATTATCATAAAACAGAACTGACAAAGGACATTAAAGTTGTCCAGAATTTATTAGACATTAAAGATTATTTATAACTATGAAATTTAAATATAAAATTACTTCAATCTTATTTTTATTATTAAATCTATCATTTGGTTTATATGCTCAATCAGAACTTAATGACTACAAGTATGTAGTTGTGCCAGAGCAATTTTCTTGTCAAAAAAAGCCTAATAATTATAGACTAAATGGCTTGACCAAATTTTTATTAGAAAAACAAAATTTTACAGTTTTTCTAGATTCTGAGCAATTACCAACAGATGCAGTAAACAATGGATGTTTAGTATTATATACAGATGTTACAGAAGATAGTAGCATGTTTAAAACTAAGCTGAAAATTAATTTTAAAAACTGTAAAAATCAAGTAGTTTTTACCTCTCAAGAAGGAGTGTCTAGAGACAAAGAATATAAGGTAGCTTATAACGTAGCATTGCGTAATACTATTAAAACTTTTGAAACATTTAAGCATAACTATTCTGCAACAACAGAAACCCAACCAGTTATCTTAAACAAAACAGTTAAAGAAACGGTTCCTGACATTCAAGAAGCTGAAGCAACAATTATTGAAACAAAAGCAAAAGACTCAATGCTTTATGCTCAAAAAATTTCAGAAGGGTTTCAATTAGTAAATAGCCAACCTAAAGTAGTCTATAAAATTAAAAACACAAATCTTGAAAATGTTTTTATAGTAGAAGGTAAAGAAGCTATCATTTACAAGAAAGATAATAGCTGGTATATTGAATACTACGATAAAGGTATCTTACAAAAACAAATGTTAGATATTAAATTTTAATATCCATATTTTTCTTTCCAACGTGATCTTAAAAAGTCACGTTGGGCATTTTCTCTAGCATTATTACCAGGTTGGTATAGTTTAGTATTACTAATCTCTTTAGGTAAAAACTCTTGCGTAGCAAAATTATTGTCATAGTCATGGCTGTATTTATAGTCATCACCATAACCAATATCTTTCATTAATTTTGTAGGTGCATTTCTGATATTTAGTGGTACACTTAAATCTCCAGTTTGTTTAACTAATTGTTGTGCATGGTTAATAGCCATATATGCAGCATTACTTTTTGGTGAGCACGCAAGGTATGTCGCACATTGGCTTAAAATAATTCTAGATTCAGGATAGCCAATAGTTGTTACAGCTTGAAATGTTGTATTAGCCATTACCAATGCAGTAGGATTAGCATTACCAATGTCCTCACTAGCTAAAATTAACATGCGTCTAGCAATAAACTTTACGTCCTCACCACCTTCAACCATTCTAGCTAAGTAATATACAGCAGCATTTGGGTCACTACCTCTTATAGATTTTATAAATGCCGAAATAATATCATAATGCTGTTCACCAGTTTTATCATAGCGAACAGTATTATTTTGTACCTTATCTAACACCATAGCATCAGTAATAGTTACAGGATCTTTATCTTCACTATTTACAATTAGCTCAAAAATATTTAATAATTTTCTAGCATCACCACCAGATAAACGTAATAAAGCACTGGTTTCTTTAAGTGTTATGTTTTTTTGTGATAAGTACTCATCTTTTTCAATAGCACGCTTTAAAAGGTCTTCTAAATCGGTTTTTTCAAAAGCTTTTAAGATATAAACCTGACAGCGTGACAATAATGCCGATATTACTTCAAAACTAGGGTTTTCAGTCGTTGCACCAATTAATGTCACCCAACCCTTTTCTACAGCTTGCAATAAACTATCTTGTTGAGATTTACTAAACCTATGGATTTCATCAATAAATAAAATCGGGTTTTTAGCAGTAAACAAACCACCACTATTTTTAGCCTTATCAATTACCTCACGTACATCCTTTACACCAGAGCTAATTGCGCTTAAAGTATAAAACGGTCTATTAGAGGTAGTCGCAATAATATTGGCCAAGGTAGTTTTGCCTATTCCAGGTGGTCCCCAAAGTATCATACTCGGAATAATACCTTGTTTAATATGAGTTGTTAAAGTTCCGTTTGGACCCACTAAATGCGATTGACTTATATAGTCATCTAATGTTTTTGGACGTAATCTTTCTGCTAAAGGCGTATTCATACTGTAAAATTAAATTAAATTTTGTTTTGGCGTGCCTTTTTTGCTCATTCTTCACAAAAAAGTCGGGCTCTCACTACTCAATCTTTTTGCTTAGGCAAAAAGGATTTCAAACAAACCGTTCCATCCCTCACGCACCTACCAACTGACATTATTGCATTACATTAAAAATGGATAACTATTTGCTATCTAATTAACAATGAAACACCAAGAACCTTTTAAATTTACCAATGACGTTTTAATTTATCCAATAGCATTTGTGATATTAATATGGTTAATTTTTGCTACCGAAATTCGGTATGGTTTTTCATTAAACTTTCTTGGTATTTACCCGCAAAAGCTGACGGGTTTAATAGGTGTAATTTGTAGTCCCTTTATACATTCGGGTATTTCGCACTTATGGCATAACACAATTCCTTTGTTTGTGTTAACCACAGCATTATTTTATTTTTATAGATCTATAGCATTTAAGGTATTAATTTACGGTATTCTTTTGTCAGGCTTTTTAACTTGGTGTATTGGTAGACCTTCATACCATATTGGTGCTAGTGGTTTAATATACGTCCTAGCAAGTTTTATTTTTTTTAAAGGTGTTTTAGCTAAACATTATAGGTTAATAGCATTATCATTATTAGTGGCCTTCTTGTACGGAAGTATGATTTGGAATACCATTCCGTTAGAAGAAGGTATTTCTTGGGAAGGACATTTAAGTGGCTTAATAGTAGGGTTATTATTTGCTTTGTTTTTTAGAAAGCAAATAGCAAAACCAAAACGTTATGTTTGGGAAGAGCCTGATTATAATGAAGCAGACGATGAGTTTTTACAACAATTTGATGAAAACGGATACTTTATAGAAAGGGTAGAGGAGGAGGAGGATTTAGATTTACAAGAATCAGATTCAACGTTACCATTAAAAATACACTACACTTTTAAAGAAAATAAAACAAGTAGCAACGATTTATAATCGTTGCCTTACAGCCTCATATAAAAATGCACCACAAGCAACGCTTACATTAAGGGATTCAATATCTCCTAACAAAGGTAATTTAGCTTTTTCATCTGCAATTTTCAAAATAGAAGGATTTATTCCACGACCTTCTGATCCCATTATTATTGCGCAAGGCTTTTTAAAAGACACATCAAAAATGGTGTTATCAGTTTTTTCAGTAGCAGCTATAACTTTTATATCTGATGCTTGAAGAAAAAACACAGCATCTTTAATATGATCCACTCTACAAATTGGAATTTTAAATACAGCTCCAGCACTTGTTTTAATAGTGTCTCCATTCACAGGAGCAGCACCTTTACTTTGGATTATTATTCCATCAACACCTGTACATTCAGCAGTACGTATAATAGCACCAAAATTTCTAACGTCACTTAATTGATCCAGTAACAAAAATAAAGGCGTTTCATTTTTTGCAGACACTTTTTCATAAAGTTCTTCAATGTCATAAAACTTAATAGGAGCTATTTGTGCAACAGCACCTTGATGATTATTTTTAGTTAGTCGGTTTAGTTTTTCAACAGGTACGTAAGAGGAATTAACTCTTTTATTTTTCAGTACAGATTGTAACTCTTGAAACAGTTCTCCTTTTATACCTTTTTGTAAAAAGACTTTATCTACATTTTCTCCTGCATTTAATGCTTCAATAATAGCTCTAAGACCAAATATTTGAGTTGATTTTTCCATGATACAAAGGTATAAAAAAAGAGCCTGCAAATTGCAGGCTCTTTTTAAATATTGTAATACTCAAGTTATGGTAATGTAAATGTTACACTATCTCCAGAATCATATGATCCATCAGAACTAAATAATACAGTTCCTGTAGACGTTATAAGTTCTATCGCTCCAGCACCATCTCCGTAATCATCAGTAACAATAAACTGGTATGTACCACTTTCAACACATAGTGTAGTTTCAATTGACCCTGATAATCCAGCATATGCATTAGCATATGAAGCATATGGTCCGTTTTCTACTACTACATTACCTTCAGCATCTTCTATTGCCCAGTATAATTCTTCTGGCCAATCATCTAAAGTGATATTTAAATTAACTTTGTTAAATAAACACTCTTCTAATACAGATAATGTTATTCCATCACCTAAGAAAAGACCATCACCACCCTGTAGGTTTAAGATTATCGATTCTGAGTTAGCTAATGTTAAGTCAACATCTGTTATTGAAATATCTATTTTACCAACATTTGTAGAACCTGGTATTGTAACCGTAGAAGGTAAAGTGTAAGTTGAAGGGTCTAAAGTAGAATCTGGTGATAACATAATGTTGAATGTTCTGTCAGAATCAACAATGTTTGCTGAATAGACCATTACTTCAAATGTTGATGTACCATCTGCTTCAACTTCTAATGTCCTGTTATTTTCAAATGAAACATAATTCGTTCCAGGAGCTTCTACTTCTTCTTCACAACTTGTAAAAATGAATAAAGCAAACATAAATATTAATAATATTATTTTATTATTTTTCATAAGATTTGATTTTAGCAAAAAACACTTTTTTACATGAAGTAAAAAAGTGTTTTTAATTAGTTTAAATTATTGGTTTTGTGATCCTAAAAATGGATTATTTTGGATCTCATCTTGAGGAATTTCAAATTGCATTCTCTCATCATTGTAATCGATAGCCTCACCTACAAAAGATAAGTGATTATCACCTCTTTGTGTAGTTGCTTTATTACGTTTCATCGCTAAGAAAGATTTTCCTTCTCCCCATAACTCAATTCTAGTTTGAAGGTATATTTCGTCTTGTAAAGCTTGACCTGATAATGCATCTACATATGAAGCATCAGTTAGTCTATTGTCTAATAAAGCTTTTAAGCTTGTTCTAGCTGGACCATCAAAACCTAGTTTTGCATTTGCTTCAGCATTTAGTAAATACATTTCTTCTACACGCATGTATACATAATCAGCAGATACAACTTGTGATGTTCCACCTATAGAACCAGATGCATAAAATTTACCAGCAGGTTGTAAGTGTCTATCATTAGTTGGATTATTTGTAAATTGTGCTTTTCTAAAGTCGTTATTTGGAATAGCATCATATAAATCAGCATCAATTGCTTTATAATCACCTGCCCAAGCATAACTGTATGAAAATTGATCAATTTGTCCCCACCAAGAGATTAGTCCTAATCCGTTATTTTCAGTTACATCAATACCCCACATCCAACTTGGATTATTTACATCACAGAAACAATTTGTTACATCTCCACTTGCTAGCATTGAATAATTACCTGAATTAATAACATCATTAGTTAAAGAAGCTACATCTACATCTCTACCTCCTTTAGCGCCTAATACATATGCTAATAAAGCTTTAGCTACATCTTGATTTACTTGGTTTTTAGCAGCTCTATTAAATCCATCTAATAATTCTATTGCTTCTGTCAAATCATTTTCCATTAAATCATAAACTTGTTCAGCTGTAGATTTTGGAAGGTTTTGATTTAGTGGCTCTGTATATAATGGTAATATTTCTTCAGATGCATTATATTCTTTTTGAAAATATTGTGTCAAATAGAAGTATGAGTGAGCTCTCATTGCTTTGGCTTGACCCATAGCATACTTGTTTTCTTCTACTTCTGGTATTGCATTGTTACCTCCTAAGTTTTGAATAACAGTATTTGCAGACCTTACTATTCTGTAATAATACCTCCAAACCATTCTGTTTCTTGCTCTAGTAAAATCTAATGGTGCTTGAAACTCTGTTATTTCGGCACGATACCATCCAAAAGTACTATTACTTAAAGCCATGTCACCAGAAAGCATGTCTCCAAAAACATCATAAGATTTATGACCAAAGTCATCATGGTTAGTAGTTCCTCCTGATCCAGCTTGTATCATCTGTGCATACAATCCATTAATGAAAGCAGCTGGAATTGCTAAATTAGTTTCTGCCCCTTCAGCTAATTGATCTGAAGTCAGGAATTGAGTTGGTTGACTAGTTCCTGAGACACCAGTATTATCTAGAAGATCATCAGAACATCCTGTAATGCTTAGCATCAAACTTGATACAAAAGCGATTTTTAATATTTTTTCATTTTTTTTTTTTAAAATTTAATTCTTGCTCCTAACGTAATTGTTGTTGGAGGAGCATAAGTTCTACGCTCAGAATTACCCGTTTCATTAATAGAAGGGTTAAATCCTTCTCTAGCAGACTTAATGAATAAGTTATCTCCAGATACCCAGAAATTTAGAGCATCAATAGCAATATTATCTAACATTTTACTTGGTAAAGTGTATCCAATTCTAGCATTGTTTAACGCTAAATAGTCTGTACTAGTTATAAATCTTGTTGAAGCACTTGTACCATTAACTATAGCATTGTCTGATAAAATTGGTACATCTGTTATATCGCCAGGGTTTTGCCATCTGTTAGATATATCAGTATGATAATTATTACCAGCAGCACCAAAACGATCACTCATTAATTCTGCGTATTGCGCATCATAAGCATAACCACCAATGCTGTAAGTAAATTGAGTAGATAAATCAAAGTTTTTGTATCTAGCAGAAAGTCTTAAAGCACCTCTTAAATCAGGTATAAATGATTTATCAATGAATACTTGAGTTGCATCCGCATACGTGTCAGTTACAGTTCTTTTTATATTGCTTCCTTGTTTTTTCTTTTGATATTCAAAAAGAGAACCAGAAGTGTTTAAATCATTACCATTACCATCATCGATAGAAAAAGATTCTTCACCAGCATCAAGCACACCGTTATTATTGGCATCATCATAATATTGGTACCATAAAGGTGAACCATTTGATGGGTCAACTCCAGCCCATTCTCTCATCCAAAAATCAAACATTGATCTACCTTCCGCAAAAGCATAAAGACCGCTATCTAATGATGATCCTGAATCAATTATTTTACTAACACCTGTACTTGGATCTATAGGCATTCTTTTCATTTCGTTATTTAAAACTTCACCATTTACAGAAAGATCTAATTTGAAATCTTTAGTATTAACAATATGTCCTGTTACATCAAATTCTAAACCTGCATTTAAAATCTCACCATCATTAACTCTAATACTAGATATTCCAGCTGAAGGTCCTACACGTTGGTTAAAAAATAAGTTGTCGGTATTTTTTCTGTAGTAATCTAAATTTACATCTAAATAATTACCAAAACTCATTTCTAATCCTCCTTGTATCATCTTAGAAGTTTCCCAAGTTAAATCAGGATTTCCAACGATATTTAAGTCTAAAGCTAATTCTCCACCAACTAAACTAGAATTATAAGTATCAAACCCACGTGTTGTACTAACACCCTGCTGATCTCCTGTTATACCATAAGATGCTTTAACTTTTAAATAAGACATAAAACTATCCTGTAAGAATTCTTCATTACTTACTATCCATGCAGCTCCTATAGATCCAAATACACCCCATTGATCATTAACAAACCTAGATGATCCATCAGTACGAACTGAACCAGTTAAAAAGTATGTATTGTCAAAATTGTAATCTACTTTACCAAAATAAGATTCTATAGCAGAAGCATTTTCATATCCATCAGGTAAACCTGCTGTTTCTAAATAATTACTTAAATTATATATACCAGGTACAATTACATTTTGCATAAATTGTCTTGATTGAGTAAAGCTAGATTCAAACGATTCGTGAGCCGCTAAAATCTCTAAAGAGTGTCTGTCATTTGAAAATGGAGCATTATATTTCAATAATTGTAAAAATGATTTAGTCCATCTAACTTGATCAGTTACTGTCAAATTTCCATTTGTGTTAGCTCCTGTACCATAAACATGATTTGAAGCATCATTTCTTCTAAAAAAAGAATATTGTCCACCAAAAGTATTTTCGAAACTTAAGTCATCAGAGATTTTGAATTTCATAGAAATATTACCGTTTATTCCTTGGGTATTTCTAAGGTCGTTATCAAGTGTTGCAGAACCAATTGGGTTTAATAAATTGGCATTAGGTCTATTTCTTGTAAAACCATTATAGTCTCCAGTAGGCGATCCATAATCAAATTGGTATCCACCATAAATATTATCAGGAATTAAAGTACCTGTATTTGGAAAACGAGCATATACCGGATATATAGGTGCCATTTTATCAGCAAATTCAAATATATTTTCAGATCCTTCTATCTGACCATTGTTTGTGGTTTTAGAAGTTGAATAACCAATGTTTACCCCAACGTTTAACCAATCTTTTACATCAGAGTCTAAATTTAATCTAGCTGTAACTCTTTTAAAATCAGAGTTTATTGAATATCCTTTTTCATCGTAGTACCCAACAGAAGCAAAGTATTTTGATTTTTCTGATCCTCCACCAATTCTAACATTGGATTCTGTTCTTATACCAGTTCCAAACGCTATATCAGCGTATCTTTCAGGTGTAAATAATCTATTAACACCTGCTCTAACTTGTCCAGTTGTAGGATCAATTAATTCTTCAGCTGTTGCAACATCCCACATATTGTATCCAGCACCTATACCATCGTCGGTAAATAATGTTGAATTCGCAAATCCTGCTGGATCTGGATTACCTGAAACTTGACCTCTGTTTTTTAATCCTTCCCAAACATATCCAATGTATTCCTCAGGGTTAGTAATTACATCATACCTTGGTATGATTTGCATGTTAACTCCAGATTTAAAATCAACTTCTACATAACCATCAGTTCTAGAACCAGTTTTAGTCGTGATTAATACAACTCCATTTGCTCCTCTTGAACCATATATAGCAGTAGCAGTAGCATCTTTAAGTACTGTTGTACTCTTAATATCAGAAGGGTTAATAGAGTTTAATTCAAAGACACCATTGTAAGGTATACCATCAACTACGTATAACGGAGAACGGTTTCCTAATGGTGACCCATAACCTCTTACACGTACAGTTGCAACTGTACCTGGTTGTCCCGAGGTATTAATTACAGTAACACCTGCTACCTCACCAGCTAAGGCTTGAGTAACATTTGCAAAAGATTTTGCTTCAAGGTTTTCAGAACTAATAGTAGTTGCTGTTCCCGCAAAAGCTTGTTTTGTAGAAGTACCGTAACCAATTACTAGCACTTCTTCTAGTTGGTTATCAGGAGCTAGAGATATATTGATAGAGTATCCTCCGTCAAAATCTGTTGATGTTCCATTAGACGTTCCAACGACAACTACATTGGCAGTTGGCAACGGTAAACCGTTTTCGTCAGTTACGACACCTGAAACTGTTTTGTCTTGTGCAAACGATATTTGCACAACAAACGCTAGAAATAGCGTTAAAATTCCACTAAACTTTGTTTTCATTTTTATTTTTATTTGAATTAGTCTGAGCCAAAAATCTTAATAAAAACTTAATAAAACAACTTTTTTGTCATAATTTTTGTTCTACACGAATGAAATGTTTAATGATTCTTATCTTTTGTTTAGATTAATTCAATATGTTGTACTCTTAATGTTTAGAAGTAATTCATGTTCTAATTATTTGCATGATAATGTTTTATGGATAATTTTTTCTAAAAAAAAAAGCCTTGGAATAATTTTCAAGGCTTTTGATAAAATGTTAAAGAAATATTAATTTATATCCCAAAACAATTTAGTGGTTTTGGTATCTCCTCCTATTGCAGTTGATGCTTTACCCCAGTTAATTTCATTTAGATTTTGTTCGTTAACAGGGTATGTATATCTGGTAGGAATTGGATCACCCGTATTAACTGGTAAGTTAAACTGTGGACTGTCAAATTTTCTCCAAACTGTCCAACCTTCAAATCCTCTATTGTACATTGCTAACCAAAATTGAGTTCCAATCTTCTCTCTCCAATCTCCAGATGCTGTTGCATAGGCTACAGCTGGATTTGCTAAATAAGTTGTTAAGTCTGAAGCTTCCCAATATTCAAATGAAGCTGTAATTCCATTTTCATAGTGTTCTTCTACAGTACCTCCAACAGACCAATTTCTAGCAGCAGCTTCAGCTAAATAAAAAGAAACTTCACTATAGTCTAATAATACTCCTTTAGCTTCAGGGTCATGTATATCTAATTCATCATCATATCCTGCTATGTGAGTATATCCAGGAAATGAATTGTTATCTCCATAAGGGCCTCCTTCGTAGATTCCAGCCCCTAGATTATCATCAAAATATTCAGGTCTCCTTGGGTCATTTAACGTATTCATTACATCAGCTAGAGTATTTGCGATAACGTAATCAGTTCTTCCTGTTTGAACTAAGTCAACCCATATTGGGTTTGTGTTAGGTGTTGCAGACTCATAAGCAAGTAATGCATTATCGTCGTTTGATGAGAATACTCCTGCAGTGTAAGCAGCTTCAACTGTTGATTGAGATAAAGTTGGATTTACATCAGATAACCTAATTCCTAATCTTAACTTTAAAGAATTAGCAAACTTATTCCAAGCTGTCATGTCTCCACCATAGATTTTATCTGAAGTTATAAAACCGTTACCTGTTAGATTTGGGATAGCTTCATTTACCCTAGTAATTAAATCGGTGTAAATAGTTTCTGCATCATCATATTTAGGTAATGTAACATCTCCTAATGCCTCTGTATAAGGTATATCACCAAAAGTATCTACCATTTGTTGCCAAGCATAAATCATTAAAATTTCAATTTGTGCTTTACTAGTTGAAGATGTAGTTATGTCCTTAGCTGTCTTTAAGTCTAATAACACATCTCTGTATATTTCTGACCAATGACTTTCAGGGATATTACGTTCTGTTAGGTTGTAATTACTCTCATCAATGTAAGTTGTTTGTGTCCAATACTGCCCAAATAATCTAAAGATGTTTGAATTAACATTTGTGCTGGTCATTTGATCAAATAAGCTTTTTACAGCTCCATTAAACAAAAAGTCTGCATCGACTTGTGTTGGGTTTTTTGGGTCTCTATTTAAATCCTCGTATAATTCATCTGTTTGACATGAGAATAATACCAAGATTGATAAAATTGTTATATATGTTTTTTTCATAATTTTTTGTTTTTTAGAATTGTAACTTTAATGATGCTCCAATTTCACGTATTGTTGGATAAGAACCAGATTGGTATCCTTGAATATTTCCTGAACTTAAACCAGCTTCTGGATCTGCATAAGGTGTGTTTTTATCTATAATCCAAAGGTTTCTACCAATTAGAGATATTGATGCTCCAGTGAATGGTAGTCTACTTAACATATCGTCGTTAAAAGAATATGTTAAGCTTGCTTCTCTTAATTTTATAAAACCAGCGTCATATACGTGTTGGCTATTTGTAGCTCTAGCATATCCCCAAGGGTTAGCATATGTGCTAGCATCTGCTCTAACTGTGTTTGGTGTTCCGTCTGCTTGAACTCCAGGTAAAATTATACCACCACTATCAGCACCAGATGTTACTGGGTTTCTTACGGGATTACCTAAGTCATTTGATCCAGCAGTAATATCGTATAAACCTGTAGCATAACCGTACCATGTATCAAGAGAAAATACATCTCCTCCTTTTTGCATATCAATTAAAAAACTTAGATTAAAGTTTTTGTAATTAATACTGTTGTTTAGTCCTGCTGTCCACTCAGGATTAATATCACCAATAATTTCATTATTTGATGTTCTTTCATAATATCCATTAGCACCAACTATTGGTTGGCCGTTTTCATGGTAAACAAAATCTGTACCTCTAATTGTACCGTAAGGTTGACCGGGAGTCGCGTTTATAGATACACCACCTTGTAATGACGCTAATTGTAGATTGTCTATACCATCAGTAAGCTCAACTACTAAACTTTTGTTTTTTGCCCAGTTTAAGTTAACATCCCAACTGAAATTTTCTGTTTTAATTGGTGTGACATTTAATTGTACTTCCCATCCTTTGTTTTCTATTGTACCTGCGTTTAATAATACAGAAGAGTATCCTGTTGCATTAGATACTGGTACATAAGTAATCTGATCTTTGTTGGTGGTGTTATAGTATGACACATTAAGTCCAGCTCTTCTATTAAAAAATTGAGCTTCAAGACCAAATTCGTAGTTTTCTTGTCTTTCAGGTTTTAATTCTAAATTGTTTCTAGCTCCTGGGTTAGTGGCATATGCTGTACCAGAAAAAGGTGTTTCGATTGTGTAAGTATTAAAAACCCTATATGCAGATGTTGCATTTCCAACTTCAGCATAGTTAGCACTAAGTTTTCCAAATGATAACCATTCAGCATCAATTAATTTAGAAAAAACTAAACTTGATGCTACTGAGAAATAACCATATGTATTGTCTTTAATTGGTAGTGTTGAAGCTCTATCTCTTCTGTAAGTTCCTTCTAAGTAAGCTAATCCATCATAACCTAAACTTGCTCTTGCATATAGACCGTCAACTTTGCTAACAGCTTCATATTCTGTAGGTGCTTCTATAGCATTAACACTATTAGATAAAGAGTATAATCCGGGTAAGTTTAATCCTCCGTTAGTTTGAGCATAAATACTGCTTCTATCATTTCTTCTTAGGTTAAAACCAACATTACCTTCTAAGTTAAGTTTGTCAGTTAAATTTTTATTAGCAGTTAAAATAAAGTCGTAATTATATTCAGCTACGTTATTATTATATCTTGAATATTTTGAAACGTTAGCACTTCCTACGTTTGTTCTTTCTTCTTGTAATTCAGAATAAGTATCAAATGTGAATCTTCCTAAGGCACTTAACCAATCATTGATTTCATAATTTAAAGCAAAGTTTCCAAAGTATCTGTTTCTTTGATCCGTTTCATAATTTTCAAAGAATGTCCAATATGGATTGTCTGAGTAAATTGGAGATAAATCTGTAGGAGATGAAGTGTTCCAAGTAATGTTTTGTCCTGTTGCAAAATAAGCATTTTTTTGTGCTTCTAAATCAACATTTGTTTGAAACCATTGTCTAAATTGTTGCATAACGTTGTTTGCATCGTATCCAGTACCATATCTTCCTTTTCCATTTGTTTTTGTGTAAGTAAAAGTAGTTGACGCAGTAAATTTGTCGCTTAAATCATGTGAAGCAGAAAAATTTATTGTATTTCTTTTGATTTCACTGTTTGGTAAGTTTCCTTCTTGTAGCATGTTAGTAAAACCTAATCTAAAGCTACTTGTGTCATTTCCTCCGTCTAAAGCAACAGAGTTAACTCTTGTTCCTCCGCTTTTCCATACTGAATTAGGATCGTTTGCTCCTGCTACCCATGGAGATGCTTGAAGGTATGTGTCTAATTGTGGGTATAATGCATCCCATTGGTATACTAATAATGATGGGTCAAATGCAGCTCCGTAAGAAGCGTCTTCTGTAGTTGGAGTAATCAAATCAGGATTACCATCACCATCAATATCTTCATAAAAAAAGAATCCTGATGGATCATCATAATACGGTCCATAACCGGCACCGTAAGATTTTTGGTATACTGGAAGTGTTTCTGAATCAGCACTTCCTATAGTATAACTAGAGTTTAATGTTACACCAATACCTTTTCTTTTTTTTCCTTTTTTTGTGGTAATCATTACAACACCATTAGATGCTCTTGATCCATACAGAGCTGTCGCAGCTGCACCTTTTAATACGTTTATTGTTTCAATATCATCTGGATTGATATCTGAAGCTGCATTACCATAATCGTAACCACCACGACCACTTCTTTGTCCGGCAGAGTTTGAGTTACCGTTATCTACAGGTATACCATCTATTACAAATAAAGCTTGGTTATTTCCAGCTATAGATGCGTTACCTCTAATAACTACATTTGTGGATCCACCTAATGTACCAGAGCTTTTAATATCTAATCCAGCTACTTTACCAGATAAAGAATTAACAAAGTTTGATGATTTAACTTTAGAAACTTCGTCTCCTCCAACTTCCTGAGTTGCATAACCTAAACTTTTCTTTTCTCTTTTAATCCCTAACGCTGTTACAACAACTTCATCTAATGTGTTTCCTGGGTTAAGAGATATATTAATGCTACTTGAAGATGATACAATTTTTTCAACTGTGTCATAACCAACATAACTAAACACTAATGTTTCTCCCGTATTTGCTTGAATGGTGTATTGCCCATCGAAGTCTGATGTGCTTCCATTTGATGTCCCTTTTACTACAATGGTTGCAGACGGTAAGGGGAAGCCATTTTCATCGGAAATTGTTCCGGTAATTGTTTGTTCTTGCGCATAAGCGAAACTCGCTAATGTCACACAAAACAATGTTAAAATTCGATTTAAATTTGTTTTCATATTGATATATTAAATTAGTCTTATCTCAAAACTCATAAATTAATGCCAACAAAACAATCATTTTGACGATTATTTTTGATAAAATTTAAAATTTATTCTACAATAGCGTTAAAATACTTAAAATATCGTTTTAATGCTTAGGTGTATTTTTGAGTTGGAAAAATTGAAGGCTTCGTTTTTTTGCTTTCCATTTGCGTAGATAAATCTTAATAAGCCTCCTTTGGTTAAGACTCCAAATCCAAACCCAAATCCGTATAGATTTCGCTCTTGTTTAATTAGGTTGTTTTTAAAAGTTGCAACGTCAATTATAGAATTAACAAAAACGCTATTGCTTAGTCTGTATCTGTATTCTGTGTTAAGTGTGTATAGATTATTGGCAGTTAAGCTATTTTCTGTAAAGCCTCTTATGCTGTTTATGCCTCCAAATCTAAAAAGTTCATTCTCTAAATAATTTTCAGAATTTAGTAGCTTAATGCTAGTTCTAAAGGAAATACTGTTTTTATTATTTAAATTAAAAATGTGATTAGCATCTATGTTAATTAATGTTTGGTTTAAATTGTTTGTGTTGGATTTTCTTGAGCCATAACCTGTTTCTATTTTTGCAAAAGTTTGAATTGGAAATAATAAGTCATCTTTTTGATGTTTGATGTATTGGTATTTTATATTAAAAAAGTTATTGGTATAGTCTATTATATTCAAATTAGTGTTTTTATTTGTCAAATCGCTTGATTCGGTTGTTGAAATACCTGTGTAAATAGAGTGTTTATCATTTAGTTGATAAAATAAATCAACTTTTTGATTGGTATTTATAAAGGTAGAGTCTCTTTTAAGGATGCTTAATGAAGCTTCAATGCCTATTGGAGAGTTGAAGATGTAAGGAAGGTTAGTTGTCAGGTTAAAGTTTTTTTGTTCCGTTTCATCTGATTTGTATTCTAGATGAAGACTTTCTCCATAGTTTAAATTGTTAATTAAATTTAAGTTTAAATAACCGTTAAATTTAATTTTATTAGAATTTTCGTTTGTAGCAAATCCTAAATAGCCATCAAAATTATTGCTGGGTGTTTTTTCTAGATAGATATATAGTTTGGTGGAATCTTTTAAAAATAGGACTTCAGGACTTTTTATTTGTTTCGAGAAATTAAGATTGTTTAAGCTGATTGTCTTTGTATTGATTTCATCTAAATTAAAGGTTTTGTCTTTTTTTATTTTAAGAAAGTGTCTTAGGTAAGATTTAGGGAATTTTTCATATCCTTTAATGACAATTCTGTTTAGTACTCGTTTTTTTTCATTAGTATCAATTTTAAGTTTTCCAGTAAGTGTTGAGTCATTTTTCTTTTGTATTTCAATTAAGCTTAACTCGCTAAATGGATAGCCTTTGTTGTTGATTATTCTATTTTGAAGTTCTAAGTTTTTTTCAAGCTTCGTGTATTCAGATATATAATAGTTTTTGTTTTTACTCTTTGTGAGTTTTAGTTCCTGATATAATGAATCGGTAGTGTTTTTTTTGTCTAAATATATATGAACAAATTTTATTTTGTTTTTTAGTATTATGATGCACTTGTAATTTGTAGAGTCCTTTGTTGAGATTTCAGTAACTTCATTGTTTAAGTATCCTGCGTTGATTAGTTGATTTTGAAATGCTTTAATTTCGTTAGTGATAGATTTAAATGAAGAGTGATGCTTGTTGTACTGTATTATTTTGGATTCCGCATTTGGATAGGTTTCAATTTTTAAATTAATATTTTGACTTTGTGAGGTTACAGATTGTAAAATATAAAGTAATAAAATAAGTTTTCTTAAAAGCAATTTGTGTAATTGTAAAGGTGAGAGATAAATTTAACGTAAAAAACTTATTATTTAATATTAGTCTTTGAATATATTTTAAATTCTATTGAAAATTAATGAATTAAGGTTTGATTTATGAATTATAATTCATACATTTGCACCCCTCTTAGAGAGAGGTAACATAAAATTATATTAAAATTATATGCCAACAATTTCACAATTAGTACGAAAAGGAAGAGCCAAAATAACCAAGAAGAGTAAATCGGCTGCTTTAGATTCGTGTCCTCAGAGACGTGGTGTGTGTACTCGTGTTTATACAACGACACCTAAAAAACCTAACTCAGCAATGCGTAAGGTGGCAAGGGTTCGTTTAACAAACGGAAACGAAGTAAATGCATACATCGGTGGAGAAGGTCACAATTTACAAGAGCACTCGATAGTATTGGTTAGAGGTGGAAGGGTAAAAGATTTGCCAGGAGTTAGATATCACATCGTTCGTGGTGCTTTAGACACAGCAGGTGTTGCAGGTAGAACACAACGTAGATCTAAGTATGGTGCAAAACGCCCTAAAAGTTAATTAAAAAACTTAAGAAGAAGACATGAGAAAAAGAGCAGCGAAAAAAAGACCGCTTTTACCAGATCCTCGTTTTAACGATCAGTTAGTAACTAGATTTGTTAATATGATGATGTGGGACGGAAAGAAGTCTGTAGCTTTTAAAGTATTTTATGATGCAATTGATATCGTAGATACTAAAAAGACAGATGAAGAAAAAACAGCTTTAGAAATTTGGAAAGATGCATTATCTAATGTTATGCCTCACGTAGAAGTGCGTAGTCGTAGAGTAGGAGGAGCAACATTTCAAATTCCTAATCCAATACGTGCAGACCGTAAGGTTTCAACTGCAATGAAATGGTTGATTAGTTATTCTCGTAAGAGAAACGAAAAGTCTATGGCATTGCGTTTGGCTTCAGAAATTTTAGCAGCAGCTAAAGAAGAAGGGGCAGCAGTAAAGAAACGTGTGGATACACACAAAATGGCAGAAGCCAACAAAGCATTCTCTCACTTTAGATTTTAATAAGAAATGGCAAGAGATTTAAAATTCACAAGAAATATCGGAATTGCAGCTCATATTGATGCAGGTAAAACTACAACAACAGAGCGTATTCTTTATTACACAGGAGTTTCTCACAAAATTGGAGAAGTACATGATGGTGCTGCTACAATGGACTGGATGGAGCAAGAGCAAGAAAGAGGTATTACAATTACTTCTGCTGCAACGACTTGTACATGGCAATTTCCACTTGAAAATGCTCAACCAACACCAGAAACTAAAGGGTATCACTTTAATATCATTGATACTCCTGGTCACGTTGACTTTACAGTAGAGGTAAACCGTTCATTACGTGTATTAGACGGGTTAGTATTTTTATTTAGTGCTGTTGATGGTGTTGAGCCTCAATCAGAAACTAACTGGAGATTAGCTGATAACTATAAAGTACCAAGAATAGGATTTGTTAACAAGATGGACCGTCAAGGTTCAAACTTCTTAGGAGTTTGTCAACAAGTAAAAGATATGTTAAAATCTAACGCTGTGCCAATCGTTTTAAACATTGGTGATGAAGCAGATTTTAAAGGTATTATTGATTTAGTAAAAAACAGAGCTATCGTATGGCATGACGAAACTCAAGGGGCAACTTTTGATGTTATTGAAATTCCAGAAGATATGAAAGAAGAAGCTCGTAAGTATCGTGCACTTTTAATTGAAGAAGTAGCAAGTTATGACGAGAATCTTTTAGAAAAATTCATGGAAGACGAAGATTCTATTACAGAAGAAGAAGTGCATGCTGCACTTAGAGCTGCTGTAATGGATATGGCAATCATTCCAATGATTTGTGGTTCTGCATTTAAAAATAAAGGAGTACAGTTTTTATTAGACGCAGTATGTCGTTACTTACCGTCTCCAACAGATAAAGAAGGTATCAAAGGAATGAATCCTGATACTGAACAAGAAGAAATTCGTAAGCCAGATGTTAAAGAGCCTTTCGCTGCATTAGCATTTAAAATTGCTACAGATCCTTTCGTAGGACGTTTAGCATTCTTTAGAGCTTATTCAGGTCGTTTAGACGCTGGATCTTATATCCTTAACAACCGTTCAGGAAAAAAAGAACGTATTTCTCGTATTTATCAAATGCACTCTAATAAACAAAATGCTATCGATTTTATTGAAGCAGGAGATATTGGAGCTGCTGTAGGATTTAAAGACATTAAGACTGGAGATACTATGTCTGATGAAAAACATCCTATAGTTTTAGAATCTATGGACTTCCCAGATCCAGTAATTGGTATCGCAGTTGAGCCTAAGACTAAAGCAGATGTTGATAAATTAGGTATGGCTTTAGCTAAATTAGCAGAAGAAGATCCTACATTTACAGCTAGAACAGACGAAGCTTCAGGACAAACAATTATATCTGGTATGGGTGAGCTTCACTTAGATATTATTGTAGACCGTTTAAAGCGTGAGTTTAAAGTAGAAGTTAATCAAGGTCAACCACAAGTTGAGTATAAAGAAGCTATTACTAGACCAGCAGATCACAGAGAAGTTTATAAAAAGCAATCTGGAGGACGTGGTAAATTCGCAGATATAGTATTTACTATCGAGCCAGCTGATGAAGGTGTAACAGGATTACAATTTGAATCTACAATTAAAGGTGGTAACGTTCCTAAAGAATTTATCCCTTCTATTGAAAAAGGATTTAAAATGGCAATGGCTAATGGACCACTAGCTGGTTTTGAGGTTGATGCAATGAAAGTTACTTTAAAAGATGGATCTTACCACGATGTGGATTCGGATCAATTATCTTTCGAATTAGCAGCTAAACTTGGGTTTAAAAACTCAGCAAAAGCAGCTAAAGCTGTAATAATGGAACCAATCATGAAACTTGAGGTAATTACACCTGAAGAAAACATGGGAGACATTGTTGGAGATTTAAACAGAAGAAGAGGTCAAGTAAGTGACATGGGAGATAGAGCTGGAGCAAAAACTGTTAAAGCTACTGTACCATTATCAGAAATGTTTGGATATGTTACAACATTAAGAACATTATCTTCTGGTAGAGCTACATCTACTATGGAATTTTCACACTATGCTGAAACTCCTTCAAATGTATCTGAAGAAGTAATCAAAGCAGCTAAAGGCGTTGAAGCTTAAAACTAAAAGAAAATGAGTCAAAAAATTAGAATAAAATTAAAGTCTTACGATCATAATTTAGTTGATAAGTCTGCTGAAAAGATTGTAAAAACAGTAAAGAGTACTGGTGCTGTTGTAACTGGACCAATTCCATTACCAACACACAAGAAAATTTTCACTGTATTACGTTCACCACACGTAAATAAGAAGTCAAGAGAACAATTTCAATTAAGCTCTTACAAGAGATTATTAGATATTTACTCTTCATCTTCTAAAACTATTGACGCTTTAATGAAACTTGAATTACCAAGTGGAGTTGAAGTTGAGATTAAAGTGTAAGTAACACCATTCGTTTAAAGATTTTAAGCGAAACATGTCCTAAGCTTCGAGCGAAGGAAAAACGGTAAAAATACAATTCAAGGCTGAAACGTATTTTCAGCCTTGAATTTTTTAATAAATAGTAACAATAAATAAATAATTATTATGTCTGGGTTAATTGGAAAAAAAATCGGTATGACCAGCATCTTCGATGAAAATGGTAAAAATATGCCATGTACAGTGATCGAAGCTGGACCATGTATCGTTACCCAAGTCAGAACTGAAGAAGTTGACGGTTATAGTGCTGTTCAACTTGGTTTCGATGACGCGACAGAAAAGAGTGCTACTAAAGCTGACTTAGGTCACGCTAAAAAAGCAGGAACTTCTGTAAAACGCAAAGTTGTTGAATTCAAAGGTTTTGATGCGGAGTACAAATTAGGTGATGCTATAACAGTAGATCACTTTACAGAAGGTGAATTTGTTGATGTATCTGGTACATCTAAAGGAAAAGGATTTCAAGGGGTAGTTAAACGTCATGGATTTGGTGGTGTAGGTCAAGCGACTCACGGTCAACATAACCGTTTAAGAGCACCAGGATCGATTGGAGCAGCTTCTTATCCTGCAAGAGTATTCAAAGGAATGCGTATGGCAGGTAGAATGGGAACAGATTCAGTAAAAGTTGAAAATTTAAGAGTTTTAAAAGTAGTTCCAGAAAAGAACTTACTTGTTGTTAAAGGTTGTGTACCTGGACATAAAAACGCTTATGTAATTATTAGAAAATAATGAAAGTAGCAGTTTTAGATATAAACGGAAAAGAAACAGGTAGAAAGGCAGACCTTTCTGACGGTGTTTTTGCTATTGAACCTAATAATCATGCTGTATATTTGGATGTTAAGCAATACTTAGCTAACCAAAGACAAGGTACTCACAAATCTAAAGAAAGAGCTGAGATTACTGGAAGTACACGTAAGATTAAAAAACAAAAAGGAACAGGTACAGCCAGAGCAGGTAGTATCAAGTCAGGTGTTTTTAGAGGAGGAGGACGTATGTTTGGACCAAGACCTAGAAATTATTCTTTTAAACTTAATAAAAACTTAAAACGTTTAGCGCGTAAGTCTGCATTAAGTATTAAAGCAAATGAAAAGTCAATTATCGTTTTAGAAGACTTTAATTTTGATGCTCCAAAAACAAAAAACTTTACAGCAATTTTAAATGCATTAGACTTACAAAACAAAAAATCACTGTTTGTCTTGGGTGCGTCAAATAATAATGTATATTTGTCATCACGTAATTTAAAAAGCTCACAAGTTATAACTAGCTCAGAGTTAAGTACTTATAAAATATTAAATGCAAATCAAATTATTCTTTTAGAGGGTTCTCTAGAAGGAATTGAGTCGAATTTAAGTAAATAGAACAAAATGAATATCTTAATTAAACCTATAATCACAGAAAAAGCAACTGCTAATAGCGAGTTGAATAACTGCTACAGTTTCTTTGTGAACACTAAGGCGAACAAGGTAGAAATTAAAAAAGCAGTGGAAGCTGCTTATGGAGTTTCTGTTGAAAAAGTTCGTACAATTAATGTCCGTCCAGATAGAAGTACCAAGTTTACAAAAACGGGTATTCAGCATGGTAAAACAAATGCTACTAAAAAAGCAATTGTACAACTGGCGGAAGGTGAAATGATTGATTTATACACTAACATGTAATTAAAGACAAATGTCAGTAAAAAAATTAAAACCAATCACACCAGGTCAGCGATTTAGAGTAGTTAATGGATTTGACGCCATTACTACTGACAAGCCGGAAAAAAGCTTATTAGCTCCGAAAAAAAGATCAGGTGGTAGAAACAGTCAAGGACGTATGACAATGCGCTATAAAGGTGGTGGTCATAAACGTAGATATCGTATAATCGATTTTAAAAGAGCTAAGGTAGGTGTTCCTGCAGAAGTTGCATCGATCCAATATGATCCTAACAGAACAGCGTTCATTGCATTATTAAATTATCAAGATGGCGAGAAAACTTATATCATTGCTCAAAATGGTTTACAAGTTGGACAGACAGTAGTATCTGGTGAAGGGGCAACTCCTGAAATCGGTAATGCTATGCCATTAGCTAATATTCCATTAGGTACTATTATTTCTTGTGTAGAGTTAAGACCAGGTCAAGGTGCTGTAATGGCTAGAAGTGCTGGTGCTTTTGCTCAATTAATGGCAAGAGATGGTAAATTTGCAACAATTAAATTACCTTCAGGTGAGACTAGATTAATTTTAGTGACTTGTATGGCAACTATTGGAGCTGTATCAAACTCTGATCATCAATTATTAGTTTCTGGTAAAGCAGGACGTAGTAGATGGTTAGGAAGAAGACCAAGAACAAGACCAGTTGTTATGAATCCAGTTGATCACCCAATGGGAGGTGGTGAAGGAAAATCATCAGGTGGACATCCACGTTCTAGAAACGGTATACCTGCTAAAGGATATAGAACACGTTCTAAAACTAAAGCGAGTAATAAATATATTGTAGAACGTAGAAAGAAATAATAAATCATGGCAAGATCATTAAAAAAAGGACCTTACGTTCACTATAAATTAGAGAAAAAAGTAGCTGCTAATGTAGAATCTAACAAAAAAACCGTTATTAAAACTTGGTCAAGAGCAAGTATGATAACTCCAGATTTTGTTGGACAAACTATTGCAGTGCATAACGGTCGTCAGTTTGTTCCAGTTTATGTTACAGAAAACATGGTTGGACATAAATTAGGAGAATTTTCACCAACAAGATCTTTTAGAGGTCACGCTGGTGCTAAAAATAAAGGTAAAAAGTAAGCTATGGGAAGTCGTAAAAAACAAATGGCAGACGCTATCAAGGAAGGTAAAAAGCAAATCGCTTTTGCTAAACTTAATAACTGTCCTACGTCACCAAGAAAAATGCGTTTAGTAGCCGATTTAGTAAGAGGTGAACGCGTAGAAAAGGCACTTAATATTTTGAAGTTTAGCCAAAAAGAAGCATCTAATCGTTTAGAAAAGTTATTACTTTCTGCGATCGCTAATTGGCAAGCTAAAAACGAAGACGCTAGCATTGAAGATGCAGAGTTATTTGTTAAAGAAATAAGAGTAGATGGTGGATCTATGTTAAAAAGATTACGTCCAGCTCCACAAGGACGTGCTCACAGAATAAGAAAACGCTCAAACCACGTAACAATCGTAGTAGCAGCTAACAATAATACACAAAGCTAAGATAGATATGGGACAAAAGACAAATCCAATCGGAAATCGCTTAGGAATTATCAGAGGATGGGAATCTAACTGGTACGGAGGAAACGATTATGGTGATAAACTTGCCGAAGACGATAAGATCAGAAAATACGTTCACGCGCGTTTATCAAAAGCTAGTGTATCTCGTGTAATAATTGAAAGAACTTTAAAACTTGTAACCGTTACTATCACTACTGCTAGACCTGGTATTATTATCGGAAAAGGTGGTCAAGAGGTAGACAAGTTAAAAGAAGAGCTTAAGAAGATTACAGGAAAAGAAGTTCAGATCAACATTTTTGAAATAAAAAGACCTGAATTAGACGCATTTTTAGTAGCATCTAGTATTGCTCGTCAAATTGAAAATAGAATTTCATACAGACGTGCTATTAAAATGGCTATTGCTGCAACAATGCGTATGAACGCTGAAGGAATAAAGATCCAAATTAGTGGTCGTTTAAATGGTGCTGAAATGGCACGTTCTGAACACTACAAAGAAGGACGTATTCCTTTATCAACTTTCAGAGCCGATATTGATTATGCTTTAGTTGAATCTCATACTACTTATGGTAGATTAGGGGTTAAAGTATGGATCATGAAAGGTGAAGTATATGGTAAAAGAGAGCTTTCTCCTCTTGTTGGCTTAGCTAAGAAGCAAGGAAAAGGTGGACGTCAAGGTGGAAAGCCACAACAACGTCGTAGAAAGTAATTTTTTAAAGAACAGAAAAAATGTTACAGCCTAAAAGAACAAAATTTAGAAAAATGCAAAAGGGACGTATGAAAGGGAACTCTGGTAGAGGTCACCAACTTTCAAACGGAACTTTTGGAATAAAATCATTAGATTCTAACTTTTTAACATCACGTCAAATTGAAGCAGCACGTATTGCAGCTACTCGTTACATGAAAAGAGAAGGTCAACTTTGGATTAAAATATTTCCAGATAAACCTATTACAAAAAAGCCTCTTGAAGTACGTATGGGTAAAGGTAAAGGTGCAGTCGAGTATTGGGCAGCAGTTGTTAAACCAGGAAGAATCCTTTTTGAAGTTGGAGGAGTGCCTTTAGATGTTGCTAAAGAAGCATTAAGACTTGCAGCTCAAAAATTACCAGTAAAAACTAAGTTTGTAATCGCTAGAGATTACCAAGCATAATTTATTTGATATTATGAAACAATCAGAAATTAAAGAATTATCTGTAGCTGAGTTACAAGAGAAACTTAGTGAAACAAAGAGAAGCTATTTAGATTTAAAAATGGCTCATGCAGTTTCTCCTTTAGATAATCCAATACAAATACGTCAAGTAAGACGTACGGTTGCAAAAATTGCAACAGAATTAACTAAAAGAGATTTAAAATAATTCTGCTTACAAGATGGAAAAAAGAAACTTAAGAAAAGAGCGTATAGGGATAGTTACTAGCAACAAAATGCAAAAATCAATTGTAGTTGCCGAAGTAAAAAAAGTAAAACACCCTATGTACGGAAAGTTCGTGTTAAAAACTAAAAAATACGTTGCACACGACGAAACAAACGATTGTAATATTGGAGATACTGTAAAGATCATGGAAACTAGACCTTTAAGTAAATCTAAATGTTGGAGATTAGTTGAAATAATTGAAAGAGCGAAGTAATTATGGTACAACAAGAATCAAGACTAAGAGTAGCAGATAACACTGGAGCAAAAGAAGTATTAACAATACGTGTTCTAGGTGGTACTAAAAGAAGATATGCATCTGTAGGTGACAAAATTGTTGTTACTGTAAAAGACGCAACTCCTAATGGAAACATTAAAAAAGGAGCTGTATCTACAGCAGTTGTTGTTCGTACTAAGAAAGAAGTTAGACGTCCAGATGGATCTTATATAAGATTTGATGATAACGCTTGTGTACTTTTAAACCCAACGGGTGAAATGAGAGGTACACGTGTTTTTGGACCTGTAGCTAGAGAACTTCGTGATAAACAATTCATGAAAATTGTATCATTAGCACCAGAGGTGCTTTAATTGATAAAAAGATGACAAAGCTAAAAATTAAAACAGGAGATACCGTAAAGGTTATTGCTGGAGACCATAAAGGTTCTGAAGGATTAGTACAAAAAGTATTTATCGAAAAGAACAAAGCTATAGTTGAAGGTGTAAACATGGTTAAGAAACATACTAAACCAAGTGCACAAAACCCTCAAGGAGGTATCGTAGAAAAAGAGGCTCCTATTAACCTTTCTAACTTATCATTGTTAACTTCTAAAGGAGAAACAACAAGAGTAGGTTACAGAGTAGAAGGTGATAAGAAAGTCAGATTTTCTAAAAAATCTAATGAAGTAATATAGTTATGGAATATTCACCGAGACTAAAAGAAGAGTATAAAAGCAAAGTAATTGCTGCTCTTACAGAAGAATTTGGATACAATAATGTAATGCAAGTTCCTAAACTAGAAAAGATTGTACTTTCTAGAGGAGTTGGAGCTGCTGTTGCTGATAAAAAATTAGTTGATTACGCTGTTGATGAACTAACGACTATAACAGGACAAAAAGCAGTATCAACTTTATCTAAAAAGGATGTTGCTACATTTAAATTACGTAAAGGAATGCCTATTGGTGCAAAAGTTACTTTACGTGGTGAAAGAATGTACGAATTTTTAGATCGTTTAATCACTTCAGCACTCCCACGTGTTAGAGATTTTAACGGTATAAAAGCTACAGGATTTGACGGAAGAGGTAACTACAACCTAGGAGTTACTGAGCAAATAATATTCCCTGAAATAAATATTGACAAAGTTAATAAAATTGACGGAATGGATATTACATTTGTAACATCTGCTCAAACAGATAAAGAAGCTAAATCATTATTAACAGAATTAGGATTACCTTTTCAAAAAAACTAAGTTATGGCTAAAGAATCAATGAAAGCCCGCGAGGTTAAGAGAGCAAAAACAGTTGCTAAATATGCTGAAAAACGTAAAGCTTTGAAAAAAGCTGGAGATTATGAAGCATTACAAAAGCTCCCAAAAAATGCTTCACCCGTACGTCAACATAATAGATGTAAATTAACAGGTAGACCAAAAGGTTATATGCGTACTTTTGGTATTTCTCGTGTAATGTTTAGAGAAATGGCTAACCAAGGGTTAATACCTGGTGTTAAAAAAGCAAGTTGGTAAAATTTTAATTGGTCTTAGGTTCGAAATATTTCGAAAACCAAGCCCGCAAATCAATACATATGTATACAGATCCAATAGCAGATTATTTAACTAGAATTAGAAACGCAGTGCGTGCTAATCACAGAGTAGTTGAAATACCTGCTTCAAATTTAAAAAAGAACATTACTAAAATATTATTCGATCAAGGATATATTTTAAGTTATAAGTTCGATGATTCTACTGTTCAAGGTACAATCAAAATTGCCTTAAAATACAATAAGGAAACAAAAGAACCTGTAATTAGAAAGTTACAAAGAATCAGTAAGCCTGGTTTACGTAAATATTCTAGTTCTACAGAATTACCACGTATCCTTAATGGATTAGGTATTGCTATAGTTTCTACTTCTCATGGAGTAATGACAGGAAAGCAAGCACAACGTGAAAACGTTGGTGGTGAAGTTTTATGTTACGTTTACTAATTTTTAAATCCAGAAGAAAATGTCAAGAATAGGAAATAATCCAGTTGCCATTCCAGAAGGAGTAACTGTAACAGTAGATAATAGCGTAATAACAGTAAAAGGAAAATTAGGAGAACTTAATCAACCTTTTGATACTGTTGACGTAAAAGTTGAAGATGGAAATGTATTAGTTACACGTTCTGCAGATACCAAAGATCAAAAAGCTAAGCATGGTTTATACCGTTCATTAGTTTTTAACATGATTGAAGGTGTATCTAAGGGGTGGACTAAAGAATTAGAACTAGTAGGTGTTGGATATAGAGCATCAAATCAAGGTAATGTCCTTGATTTAGCTTTAGGTTTTTCTCATAATATAGTGTTAAGTTTAGCTCCTGAAGTTAAAGTTGAAACAGTTTCTGATAAAGGAAAAAATCCAATAATCAAATTAACTTCTCATGATAAACAATTAGTAGGACAAGTTGCTGCTAAAATTAGAGGATTTAGAAGACCTGAGCCATACAAAGGAAAAGGTATTAAATTTGTAGGAGAAGTATTAAGAAGAAAAGCAGGTAAATCAGCATAATAATTAGTTATGGCGTTAACAAAAAACGAAAGACGAATAAGAATTAAAAACAGAATCCGTAAGGTTGTTTCTGGTACAGAAACTAGACCTAGATTAGCTGTTTTTAGAAGTAATAAAGAAATTTATGCTCAAATAGTAGATGATGTTAATGGTAAAACATTAGTTGCTTCATCTTCTAGAGATAAAGATATTGCTGCAAAAGGAAACAAAGTAGAAGTAGCTGCATTAGTAGGTAAGTCTATAGCAGAAAAAGCCTTAAAGGCTGGTGTTGAAACTATCGCTTTTGATAGAGGTGGTTACTTATATCATGGTAGAATAAAATCATTAGCTGAAGGAGCTAGAGAAGGAGGACTTAAATTCTAAGAAATTATGTATCAAAAATACAAAAGCGCAGAGTTAGTAAAACCAAGTGGATTAGATCTTAAAGATCGTTTAGTTGGTGTACAGAGAGTTACTAAAGTAACAAAAGGTGGTAGAGCATTTGGTTTTTCAGCAATCGTAGTGGTTGGTGATGAAGCTGGTGTTGTAGGACATGGTTTAGGAAAATCTAAAGATGTTGCTAGTGCTATCGCAAAAGCAATTGAAGATGCTAAGAAAAATTTAGTACGCATTCCTATCATGAAAGGTACATTGCCACATGAACAAAAAGGTAAATTTGGTGGAGCAAGAGTTAACATCATACCTGCAGCTCCTGGTACAGGAGTTATTGCTGGTGGAGCTGTAAGAACAGTTTTAGAAGCAGTTGGTGTACATGACGTATTATCTAAATCTCAAGGATCATCAAATCCTCATAACGTTGTAAAAGCAACTTTTGATGCTTTATTACAATTAAGAGATCCAAAGACGATTGCTCGTGAAAGAGGTATCTCTTTAGAAAAAGTTTTTAACGGTTAATCACAACAGCAATGTCTAAGATAAAAGTAACAAAAGTTAAAAGCGCAATCAACAGAACACAAAGACAAAAGAGAACTTTATTAGCTCTTGGTCTTAAAAAGATTGGGCAAACTATAGAACATGAGGCTACTCCTAATATTTTAGGTATGGTAGCAAAAGTAAATCACTTAGTTTCTGTTGAAGAAACTAAATAACAATACTGAAAATGGATTTAAGTAATTTAAAACCTGCACAAGGTTCAGTTAAAAGTCAAGGTAAAAGAATAGGTAGAGGACAAGGTTCTGGTAAAGGTGGTACTGCTACACGTGGTCACAAAGGTGCCAAGTCTAGATCTGGTTATTCTAAGAAAGTAGGTTTCGAGGGAGGGCAAATGCCACTTCAACGTAGAGTACCTAAATTTGGCTTTACTAATATAAATCGTAAAGAATATCAAGGTGTTAATCTTGATGTTATTCAACAATTAGTTGACGATAAAATTATTAATGACACTTTAGATTTTGATACTCTAGTAGAGTTAGGATTAGCTGGTAAAAACGAGCTAGTTAAAATTTTAGGAAGAGGAGAATTAAAAACTAAACTAAGTGTAACAGCTCATAAATTTACCGCTACTGCAAAGGCTGCAATTGAAGCAGCAGGAGGTGAAGCTGTAACTTTATAAGAACAATTGATCGCATGAAATTTATAGAGACATTAAAAAATGTTTGGAAAATTGAAGAACTGAGAAACAGAATCCTAGTCACTCTAGCTTTGTTATTAGTTTATCGTTTTGGAGCACAAGTAGTATTACCTGGTATTGATGCAACACAATTAGAAAGTTTACAATCTGGAACATCAGAAGGTATCTTTGGAATTTTAAATGCATTCACAGGAGGAGCATTTGCAAATGCTTCAGTATTTGCACTTGGTATTATGCCATATATTTCTGCTTCTATTGTAGTACAATTAATGGGAATTGCTATTCCTTATTTACAAAAACTGCAAAAAGAAGGTGCTAGTGGTCAGAAAAAAATCACTCAAATAACTAGATGGTTAACTATTGCAATTTGCTTAGTACAAGCACCAGGTTATTTAGCCAGTTTACAACCGATGTTTGGTATTCCAAGCTCTGCGTTTTTATTAGGACAAGGAGGAATGTTTTATTTTTCATCAATTGTTATTTTAGTTACAGGTTGTATCTTTGCAATGTGGTTAGGGGAAAAAATTACCGATAAAGGTATTGGTAATGGAATCTCATTATTAATTATGGTAGGTATTATTGCTACTTTACCTAAATCTTTTTTACAAAATGCTGCTTCTAGATTAGAAACAGGTAATAATGTAATGATGATTTTATTTGAAATCGTTATTTGGTTTGTTATTATCTTATTATCAATCTTATTGGTAATGGCTGTTCGTAAAATTGCGGTACAATATGCAAGAAGATCTGCAACTGGTGGATATGAAAAAAATGTTTTTGGTTCAAGACAATATATTCCTTTAAAGCTTAATGCTTCGGGAGTTATGCCAATTATATTTGCTCAAGCAATCATGTTTGTACCTGGTCTAATAGGTGGTTCATCTTTATTAAAAGATACTGCTTCAGGATTATGGTTACAATCTAATTTTTCAGATATCTTCGGATTCTGGTATAATTTAGTATTTGCTTTATTAATTATAATATTTACATATTTCTATACAGCAATCACAGTACCAACTAATAAGATGGCTGATGATTTAAAAAGAAGTGGAGGTTTCATTCCAGGCATTAGACCAGGATCTGAAACATCAGAATATTTAGATAAAATCATGTCACAAATAACTTTACCTGGTTCAATATTTTTAGCATTAATTGCTATCTTTCCAGCCTTTATTGTTAAGTTATTAAATGTACAACAAGGTTGGGCCTTATTTTTTGGAGGGACATCTTTATTAATTATGGTTGGAGTTGCAATAGATACTATGCAACAAGTAAATTCTTACTTGTTAAATAGACATTATGATGGCTTGATGAAAACAGGTAAAAACAGAAAAGCAGTAGCTTAATATTTTCACTATGGCAAAACAAGCAGCAATAGAACAAGACGGAACAATAATTGAAGCATTATCAAATGCTATGTTCCGTGTAGAATTAGAAAATGGTCATATTGTGACCGCACATATTTCGGGTAAGATGCGTATGCATTACATTAAGTTATTACCTGGAGATAAAGTAAAATTAGAAATGAGCCCTTACGATTTAAGTAAGGCTCGAATAACCTATAGATACTAATACGATGAAAGTAAGAGCATCAGTTAAAAAAAGAAGTGCAGATTGTAAAATTGTACGCAGAAAAGGTAGACTTTACGTCATTAACAAAAAGAATCCTAGATTCAAACAAAGACAAGGGTAATTATGGCAAGAATAGCAGGTGTAGACATACCAAAACAAAAAAGAGGAGTTATTTCTTTAACTTATATCTACGGTGTAGGTAGAAGTAGAGCTCAAGAAATTTTAGCAACAGCTAAAGTTGACGAAAGCATTAAAGTACAGGATTGGACAGATGATCAAATAGGAGCAATCCGTGATGCTGTTGGAACTTTTACTATTGAAGGTGAATTACGTTCTGAAACACAATTAAACATTAAGCGATTAATGGATATTGGATGTTACAGAGGTATACGTCATAGAGCTGGTTTACCTTTAAGAGGTCAACGTACTAAAAACAACTCTAGAACAAGAAAAGGTAGAAGAAAAACTGTTGCTAATAAGAAAAAAGCAACTAAATAATAATTTGGTCTTTAGTATTTAGACGTTGGAAGGAATCTGTTTGAAATTATAAAGGTTTAGGATTCTAACGACTATCAACTAAAACAAAGAACAATAAGAATATGGCAAAGACAAACGCTAAAAGTACAAAAAAACGTAAAGTTATTATTGATGCGGTTGGTGAAGCACACATTACAGCTTCATTTAACAACATCATTATCTCTCTTACCAACAAAAAAGGTGACGTAATTTCATGGTCATCTGCTGGTAAAATGGGATTTAGAGGATCTAAGAAAAACACTCCTTATGCAGCTCAATTAGCAGCAGAAGATGCTTCTGAAGTTGCAAAAGAAGCTGGATTGAAAAAAGTAAAAGTTTACGTTAAAGGACCAGGAAATGGTAGAGAATCTGCTATCCGTTCTATTCATAATGCAGGAATTGAAGTAACAGAAATTATAGATGTTACTCCATTACCACACAATGGATGTCGTCCTCCTAAAAGAAGAAGAGTTTAATCACGTTTTTTTACGTAATTAGTTCTACAATTAGCATTTAAAATTAATATCATCTGTATTCAGATGATATTAATTTTTTGTGTATATTTGCAAACTGAATTTAAAAACAAGTATCAACAAGAGATTAACGATTATCGAAGGATAAGATTAAGACCTTAATTCATAATCACTCTTAAAACAAATTAAAAATGGCAAGATATACTGGTCCTAAAACTAAAATAGCTCGTAAATTTGGAGAAGCTATCTTCGGAGATGATAAGTCTTTCGAAAAAAGAAATTACCCACCAGGTCAACATGGAAACAACAGAAGACGTGGTAAAAAATCTGAATATGCAATCCAGTTAATGGAGAAGCAAAAAGCTAAGTATACTTACGGTGTATTAGAGCGTCAATTCAGAAACATGTTTAAAAGAGCTACTGCTGCACCAGGAATTACAGGTGAAGTTTTATTACAATTATGTGAGTCTAGATTAGACAACGTTGTTTACAGAATGGGTATCTCTCCTTCTAGAAGTGGAGCAAGACAATTAGTATCACATAGACATATTACTGTAAACGGTGAGTTAGTTAACGTACCATCTTACCAACTTAAAGCTGGTGATGTAGTTGCTGTTAGAGAAAAGTCTAAATCATTAGAGGCTATCGATAGATCTTTATCTAATTCGAGTAATGTTTTTGAATGGATTACATGGAATAGCGAGAAAAAAGAAGGAACTTATGTTTCTGTTCCTGCTAGAATCCAGATTCCGGAAAACATTAATGAGCAATTCATCGTAGAATTATACTCTAAATAATATATATTAATCACATTGGTATTTAGCCAAAGGGTTTATTTGTGATCTTCAAGCTTATAAACCGCGCAACTAAATAACAATTAAAACGAAGACATATGGCAGTATTTAATTTTCAGAAGCCCGACAAAGTAATCATGATTGATTCTACTGATTTCGAAGGTAAATTCGAATTCAGACCATTAGAACCAGGTTACGGTCTAACAGTAGGAAATGCTTTAAGAAGAGTTTTATTATCTTCTTTAGAAGGATTTGCTATCACATCTGTTAGAGTAGAAGGTGTAGATCACGAATTTTCAGCAATCGCAGGTGTTGTTGAAGATATGACAGAAATAATTTTAAACTTAAAACAAGTTCGTTTTAAGCGTCAAATAGAAGATGTTGACAATGAGTCAATTTCTATTTCTATTTCTGGTCAAGACAAAATTGTAGCAGGTGACTTTCAGAAGTTTATATCTGGATTTCAAGTTTTAAATACAGATCAAGTTATCTGTAATCTTGATTCTAAGGTTAACATTAACATGGAAATCACTATTGAAAGAGGAAGAGGTTACGTTCCTGCAGAAGAAAATAAAAAAGCTTCAGCACCTATTGGAACAATCTTTACTGATTCAATTTACACACCAATCAAAAATGTTAAGTATAGCATTGAAAATTACCGTGTAGAGCAAAAAACTGACTATGAAAAATTAGTTTTTGAAATTCAAACTGACGGATCAATTAGTCCTCAAGATGCCTTAACAGAAGCTGCTAAGACTTTAATACACCACTTTATGTTATTCTCTGATGAGCGTATAACATTAGAGGCTGATGAAATTGCACAAACTGAAACTTATGATGAAGAATCTCTTCATATGAGACAGTTACTTAAAACTAAATTAGTTGATATGGACCTATCTGTTCGTGCTCTTAATTGTTTAAAGGCTGCAGAAGTAGATACTTTAGGAGACTTAGTATCTTTTAATAAAAATGATTTAATGAAGTTCCGTAACTTCGGTAAAAAATCTTTAACTGAGCTAGAAGAATTAGTAAATGTTAAAGGTCTTAATTTCGGAATGGACTTATCAAAATATAAACTAGATAAAGACTAATACATCATATTTTGCTCCTCAAAAGAGTAGAAGCAAGATGATGATTAAATTTTAAATGTCATGAGACACGGAAAAAAAATTAACCACTTAGGTAGAAAAACAGCTCACAGAAAATCAATGTTAGCTAACATGGCTTGTTCTTTAATAGAGCACAAACGTATCAATACTACGGTTGCAAAAGCTAAAGCATTACAAGGATTTATTGAGCCAATGATTACTAAGTCAAAAGATGATACTACTCATAATAGACGTATCGTTTTTTCAAAGTTACGTCAAAAAGAAGCTGTAACTGAATTATTCAGAGACGTAGCTGCTAAAATTGGTGATCGTCCAGGTGGATATACAAGAATTATCAAGTTAGGTAACCGTCTAGGTGATAACGCTGATATGGCTATGATCGAATTAGTAGACTACAACGAAATCTACAATGCTGATAAAAAAGCTAAAAAATCGACTCGTAGAAGTAGAAGAGGAGGAAGTAATAAAACAGTTACTCCACCTGTAGCAACTAACGAAGAAGAATAAATGTTAATAAGCATTTAATATAAAAAGGATAATCTATTTTAGATTATCCTTTTTTTTATGCAATTTTGCTAAACTTTTTTAAAGACTATGAAGTATCAAAAATTAAAAAAAGCATTAATCTTATTAGAAGATGGTACCATTTTTCATGGTAAAGCTGTAGGTAGAGAGGGATCTGCATTTGGAGAAGTCTGTTTCAATACAGGTATGACTGGTTATCAAGAAATTTTTACTGATCCATCTTATTTTGGTCAATTAATGGTAACGACCAATGCACACATAGGTAACTATGGTGTTAATGATGAAGAAGTAGAATCTGATTCAATTAAAATAGCTGGTTTGATTTGTAAAAATTTCAGTTATGATTATTCTAGAGAAGACTCTAATGGTTCATTAGAAGATTTCTTAAATGAAAATAACCTATTAGCTATTTCAGATGTTGATACGCGTGCATTAGTAAGCTATATTAGAGATAATGGAGCCATGAATGCTGTTATTACAACTGAAGTTGATGACGTTGATTCTCTTAAAAAACAATTATCAGAGATACCATCTATGAATGGTTTAGAGCTTGCCTCTAAAGTATCTACTAAAACGCCTTATTTTGTTGGTGACGAAAACGCTTCAATTAAAATAGCAGCTTTGGATATTGGAATCAAAAAAAATATACTACGTAACCTTGTTAAACGTGATGCTTACGTAAAGGTGTTTCCTTATAACTCTACTTTTGAAGATTTAAAAGCATGGAATCCTGATGGATATTTTTTATCAAATGGTCCTGGTGATCCTCAACCTCTGGTAGAAGCACAAACATTAGCAAAACAAGTTATTGAAAATGATTTGCCTTTATTTGGTATTTGTTTAGGTCATCAAGTTATTGCTTTAGCTAACGGTATTTCAACTTACAAGATGCATAATGGTCATAGAGGAATTAATCATCCTGTAAAAAATCTAGTAACAGGTAAAGGTGAAATAACTTCTCAAAATCACGGTTTTGCAGTCAATAGAGAAGAGGCAGAAGCTCATCCTGATTTAGAGATTACACATGTTCATCTAAACGACAATACAGTTGCTGGTTTAAAAATGAAATCTAAAAATGTGTTTTCTGTTCAGTATCATCCAGAAGCAAGTCCTGGTCCACACGACTCTTCTTATCTATTTGATCAATTTATAGAAAATATAAAAAATAAGTAATACTAAAAAGACAACGATTTTAAATATTCGTTGTCTTTTTTCTTTTACTAAATCGTTATAGATAAAATTTTATGTATTTCTTGTATATTTCCTATTTATAGCTGAAAATTTAATATTAAATTTGAAATTAATAAACTAAAAATCACATATATGAGTATTATAATTAATGTTCACGCGAGACAAATTTTTGATTCAAGAGGAAACCCAACTGTTGAAGTAGATGTAGAAACAGAAAATGGTTATGTTGGTAGAGCAGCAGTACCATCAGGAGCATCAACAGGAGAGCATGAAGCTGTAGAACTTCGTGATGGTGGAGAAAAATTTATGGGAAAAGGCGTAACTAAAGCAGTTGATAACGTAAATTCAGTACTTGCTGAAGAGTTATTAGGTGTTAATGTTTTTGAACAAAATTATATAGATACCTTAATGTGTAAAATTGATGGTACACCTAATAAATCTAAATTAGGAGCTAATGCTATTTTAGGAGTGTCTTTAGCTGTAGCTAAAGCTGCATCTGCAGAGTTAGGTATGCCATTATACAGATATGTTGGAGGTGTTAGTGCTAACACACTACCTGTACCAATGATGAATATTATAAATGGAGGATCACATAGTGATGCACCAATTGCATTTCAAGAATTTATGGTGATGCCTGTAAAAGCTAAAAACTTTTCACATGCATTACAGATGGGAACTGAAATTTTCCATAACCTTAAAAAGGTATTACATGACAGAGGTTTAAGTACAGCTGTTGGTGATGAAGGTGGTTTTGCACCTAACCTTGAAGGTGGTACAGAAGATGCTCTAGAAACCATTGCTTTAGCTGTTAAAAACGCTGGTTATACATTAGGAGATGATGTGATGATTGCTTTAGATTGTGCTGCTGCAGAATTTTTTGTTGATGGTAAATATGATTACACAAAATTTGAAGGTGAAGCTGGTAAAGTAAGAACAAGTAAAGAGCAAGCTGATTATTTAGCTGAATTATCTAAAAATTATCCAATTATTTCTATTGAAGATGGTATGGATGAAAATGATTGGGAAGGTTGGAAATATTTAACAGAACAAATAGGTGATAAAGTACAATTAGTTGGTGATGATTTATATGTCACTAATGTAGAGCGTTTATCAAAAGGAATTTCGCAAGACATTGCAAATTCAATATTAATTAAGGTAAACCAAATTGGAACATTAACCGAAACAATTGCAGCTGTAAATATGGCTCATAATGCAGGTTATACCTCAGTAATGTCACACAGATCAGGTGAGACAGAAGATAATACAATTGCAGACTTAGCAGTTGCTTTAAATTGTGGTCAAATTAAGACAGGATCTGCATCTAGAAGTGATCGTATGGCTAAGTACAATCAGTTACTTCGTATAGAAGAAGAATTAGGTGACGTAGCTTACTATCCAAAAGAAAATGCATTTAAAATTAAACGATAATTTAATTTTAAATTAAAAATTTAATAAAGTCTTTCAATTAATTTTGGAAGACTTTTTGGTTTTAATACTAGCAATAAAGATTTCTTATACTAAAATTGTTAAAAGCATTATAAATACGCTTTCTAAATCGTTATAGTTTTTGTAAATTTACAGACCAAATTAACATCAAATAAATCAATATACATGTCAAATAAAGCAACGCTTGAAATTAATGGAGAAAAACACGACTTTCCATTAATTGTAGGTACTGAAAATGAAATAGGAATAGATATCAAAACACTTAGATCTGCTACAGGGGGAGTTACTACAATTGATCCAGGTTTTAAAAACACAGGGTCTTGTGAAAGTGCTATTACCTTTTTAGATGGAGAAAAAGGAATCTTAAGATATAGAGGATATTCTATTGAAGAATTAGCTGAAAAAGCAGATTTCCTAGAAGTAGCTTATTTGTTAATATTTGGTGAATTACCAACGCAAGATCAACTTGACAAGTTTCATAGTGATATTAAAGAGGAATCTCATGTTGATGAAGACTTAAAGAAAATTTTAGAAGCTTTTCCTAAGTCAGCTCACCCTATGGGAGTTTTATCTTCATTAACTAGTGCTTTAACAGCATTTAATCCGTCTTCTGTAAATGTAGATTCTGAAGAGGATATGTACAAAGCCATAGTTAAGATATTAGGTAAATTCCCTGTATTAGTAGCATGGACAATGCGTAAAAGAAAAGGGCAACCTTTAAATTACGGAAGCAAAAACTTAGGCTATGTGGAAAACATCTTAAAAATGATGTTTGAAAAGCCAAATGAAGATTACGTACAAAATGACATCTTGTTAAATGCTTTAGATAAGTTATTAATCCTTCATGCAGATCATGAGCAAAACTGTTCTACATCAACTGTAAGAGTTGTTGGATCATCTCACGCAGGATTATTTGCATCTTTATCTTCGGGTATTTCTGCACTTTGGGGACCATTACATGGTGGAGCAAACCAAGCTGTATTAGAAATGTTAGAAGCTATTAAAGAAGATGGTGGAGACACTAAAAAGTTTATGGCTAAAGCTAAGGATAAAGAAGATCCTTTCCGTTTAATGGGCTTTGGACACAGAGTTTACAAAAACTTTGATCCAAGAGCAAAAATTATTAAAGTTGCTGCAGATGAAGTTTTAGGTGATTTAGGAATTGAAGATCCAGTTTTAGATATTGCTAAAGGTTTAGCCTCTGAAGCTTTAAGCGATGACTATTTTGTTAAAAGAAAACTATATCCAAACGTAGATTTCTATTCAGGTATTATATACAGATCTATGGGTATTCCTGTAGAAATGTTTACTGTAATGTTTGCTTTAGGTCGCTTACCAGGTTGGATTGCACAATGGAAAGAAATGAGACTACGTAAAGAACCAATCGGACGTCCAAGACAAATTTACATTGGTGAAAACTTAAGATCTTTCAAGTCAATTTCAGAAAGATAAAAATTAATAAATTACACAATAAAAAGCTTCATAAATATTTATGAAGCTTTTTTATATCTTTACTTTATGTTAAAAATTAATGTAAAAAACGAAACCTCTAGATTAAGAGCTGTCGTTTTAGGAACAGCAGCTAGTAATGGTCCAACACCAAAACTAGAAGAAGCTTACGATCCAAAATCTTTATTGCATATCAAAGCAGGTACTTATCCAATTGAAGCAGATATGGTTAATGAAATGGAAGCAGTAGTAACTATTTTTGAAAAATATGATGTTAAAGTTTATAGACCAGAATTAATCAAAGATTGTAATCAAATTTTTGCTAGAGATATTGCGTTTGTTATTGATGATGTTTTTATTAAAGCAAATATTCTTCCAGATCGTGAAAACGAATTAGAAGCAATACAATACGTTATAGACCAAATAAATCCTGAAAAAGTAATTAGACCTCCAGAGGAAGTACACATTGAAGGTGGTGATGTAATGTTATGGAATGACTATATTTTTGTGGGAACTTACAGAGGTGAAGACTACTCTGATTATATTGTTGCAAGAACAAATAAGGCAGGAGTTGATTTTATTACCCAACAATTTCCGGATAAAAAAGTAATGAGCTTTGATTTAAATAAATCTCAAACTAATCCATATGATAACGCCTTACATTTAGATTGCTGTTTTCAACCAATTGGAACTAATAAAGCTATTTTACACAAAGAAGGTTTTAGAGATGAGTCTGAATTTGAATGGTTATTAAACTTTTTTGGAAAAGACAATTGTTTTATTATTTCTAAGGAAGAAATGTTTAATATGAATAGTAATATATTTAGTATTTCTGAAAACGTTATTATTTCAGAACAAAATTTTACTAGACTTAATACTTGGTTAAGAGACAAAGGATTTACAGTTGAAGAAGTTCCTTATGCTGAAATAGCAAAGCAAGAAGGTTTGTTAAGATGTAGTACAATGCCTTTATTAAGAGATTAGATAGTTGTTTAAAAATTTATAAAAACGTCCAAAATTAGATTTTGGACGTTTTTTTATTTATAATCTCTGCATTAAACTAATGCACCATTGGCCCCAATAACTTGTCCAGATATCCATTTAGAGTCATCACTAGCTAAAAATAACACAACATTTGCTATATCAATTGGTTTAGCTAGTCTATTAAAAGCAGTTTTAGAGGCTAGGTTTTTAATAGTCTCTTCAGATTTTCCTTTTAAAAATAGTTCGGTTTCTGTCGCTCCAGGAGCAATAGCGTTTACAGAAATACCACGACCTATTTCTTGAGAATATACTCTTGTAATCTGTTCAACAGCTGCTTTTGTTGCAGAATATATAGAATAGGTTGGTAACATTAGTTTTGTAGTACTTGATGAAAAGTTAATAATAATTCCATTATCAGCAAGCTTACTATCCGCTTCTTGTAATGTATTAAATATTCCGCCAACATTAACTTCAAATTGTCTTTTAAAATCTTGTTCTGTAGTATCTTTTAAATGTTTAGAAATCATAATTCCAGCATTGTTAACTAAAACATCTACTTTTCCATAAGTTTCAATAGTTTTATCAAATAACTTAGTGACTTCATCTTTATTACTTACGTCGGCTTGTATGGCAATTGCTAATCCTCCATTATTAGTAATAGTGTTGACTGTATTATTAGCTTCTTCTTCACTATTTGAATAATTAACAATTACTGTAGCACCATTTTTTGCTAGTACAATTGCGACTTCTTTTCCAATACCTCTAGAAGATCCTGTTACAATTATGACTTTATTTTTAAGTTTCATATGCTTTTTATTTTAGTTTTATTAGTTGTTCTGCAATTAATTTCAAATTAGATTCATTTATTTCAGGTGCATCAGCTAAAGGATAAAGTTGAGCGCCTGGTCTACTAACAAAAGCAGTTCTCCAGTTAGCCCAAATGGCTCCAGCAATGTCCCAACCATGTGCTGCAACTAACATACACTCGTTTGGATTTAAACCACTTTTTCTAGCAGCCCAATCATAAGCATCAGTATGTGGTTTAAATTTACCAATATCTTCAATACTATACCTATCATCAAAATATTGAGTTAAGCCAGCGTTTTCAAATTGTGTTTTAACACCTTTGTTAGATGAGTTTGTAAAAGATATTAATTTATAACCAGCATCTTTTAGTGCTTGTAATGATGCTTTAACTTCTGGGTGAGCAGGTAATGATCTAATAGGTCCTAAAATAGAGTTTTTTGCATCTTCTTCCGTAAGTGTAATTCCGTTATTTTTAGCGACCATTTGTAAAGCTGCTGCACCAATAATACCAAAATCATTATACTGTCTTCCAACAGTTGATACCAATGAGTATTGTAGCATTGTGGTAAACCATAATTTTAATAAATCTTTTCTACCACCAAGTGCATCTGCTACACTTTTTTTCATGGCTGTTAGGTCAAGTAAAGTTTCGTTAACATCAAAAAATAAGACTTTTGGTCTTAGATCTGTTATTATTTTAGAATTTGAATTATTGTCTGTTGAATTAGCCATTCCAAATTGTGGTATTGCAGCTCCACCTAAACTTAATAAAGCTGTATTTTTAATAAAATCTCTTCTTTTGTTACTCATTTTATTTGATGTTCTTAAAACATACTTGTTGGTATGTTTTAGGTTAAAAAAAATTAATTTTTAATTTGTCGTAGATAAATAGATAGTCCTAGAAGGTAGTCATCCAGTATTAAATCATCATTATACAATTTTCTAATACCTCTAATACCTTCAAACGCACTAATTAAGTAAACAGCGATTGCTTTACTTGAAAGCGTGTTTTTAATAGTTTTTTCAGCTTGACCTCTTTCTATTAAAGTCATTAAAGATAGTTTCCAGTTTTCTACTATGTTTTTAAGGGCTAATTGATAAGCAACTTCATGATCACCAATTTCGTTAATTAAATTATTCATCGGACAGCCATGTTGTTTTTCAAAAAAGGGAAAAGATTTTAAGCGATTTAAAAATACATTTTCCAATATATTAAATGCATTACCAGTTTGTTTTAAAGGTAAAATCATTCCATTAACAACTCTTTTTTCAACTTTTAAAGTTATGACTTCTAATCCAAGTTGTTTTTTGTTTTTGTAATGATGGTAAAAGGCTCCTTTACTTAAAGTTGTAGCTTTCATTATTTTATCAATACTAGTAGATTTAAATCCAGACTTGTAAAAAAGATTAAAGGCGTTATCTAGTATTAATTGTTTAGTTAATTCTGATTTTAATTCTTGCTGCATGACGTAAAAATATAAAAAAATACCAGTTAGTATGTTTTTGTGAGTTATAATAGTTTGTTAATTAATTTTAAGAGAATTTAAAACCAAATTCTAAAACTCACATTTGGAGTCAGTCCTAATGACACGTTTTCGATTTTAGAAATCTCATTATTATTTATGGTGTAGTAGGTATTTAAGATGTTTTCTTTGTTTAAAATATTCCAAATTGAAGCTCCAAATTCGGCTTTATTTTGTCCTAATTTAAATTGATAAGTAGAGGATAGGTCAGCTCTTATATAATCATCCAAACGACTACTATTTGGTTTTTGATAGTTGATGGTGTTATTTAATATTGGATTTTGAGCATCTGGTTGAGTGTAAGGTTTTCCTGTATGCCAATTTACACCAAATGCAACTTTTAATTGTTGCCAATTATAGGTGCTACCAAAGTTTATTTGATGTTGTACATCAAAATTACTTGCAAATTTTTGACCTTGATTTAGGGCTTTAAATACATAGTTGTTATTACTGTAACTGTAGCTAACCCAAGTACTAAAATCTTTTATTTTTTTATTTATTAAAACATCAATTCCTTTGACATCATAGCGACCTAATGCATTGGTGTATTGGTATTGATTTTGAAATCCTTGATTACGTGTAGTAATACCATCGACTAGTTTGTAATAGCCTTCTGTACTAATCAACCATTTATTTTTATTAAAGGATAGTCCTAAACTAATTTGTTTACTTTTTTGAATTGGTATTGTGTTATTGTTGGCTAAAACCCATCGTCTTTTTTCAACACCTAAAAAGTCATTTTGGAAATCTATAATTTGTGAAGTACTTTGACTTTTATGTTCACCTGTAATTTCGGCTTTAAAATGTTTCAAAAAATGATGACTTAAATATAGTCTTGGTTCTGTAATAGAAATATTGAATTTCCTGAAATAGTTATGTCGTACTCCTAATTTTAATACTGTTTTTTTATTTTTTGTACGAAGCTCAGTTTCCGCGAAAGCGCTAAAAGTACGAAGTACACGTCTAAGATTACGTTTAAATAAAGGTGTGTTGATTTCTTCTATATTACTTATTGCTATTTGACTAAATTGAAGCCCAGTATTAACGTTAATTAAAGGGGTGAATTTATAATTGGCATCAAGATTAAATCCATTATCAATGACCTTGTTTTCTTGTACTAAACGTTGATTATTGGTGATGTCGTAATCTGTAGATTTTAAATCGTAATTGGTGTAATAACCACTAAAATTAGTTGTAAACTGATGGTTCCAATCTCGTTTATACTGTATGGAAGATGCTCGGTTTTGTTGTATTAATTGGTTACTTGTGTTTTGTGAAGTATCACTGTTATAGGTTTCTTCAAAATCTAATTGATTGAATATGTTTAAAAGTGTAAATCTAATCTTGTCTTTGGGACTTAAATCATGTAATAATTTTAATGCAATATCACTAAACCTAAAAACCTCTTTACTTGTGGTATAAGTTTCGTTATTTGTTACATCAGAATCCTGAAAGACACGTTTAAAATATTGATTATAAGTAGGTGTGTTTAATACATCTGTTAAAGATCGTCTAGTTGCTAATTGTAGTTGTGTGTCTTTGGCTAACGGAATGACAGCAAAGCCATCTGCTGTAATCATATTTAAACCAATTCCTGCATTTAAATCTTGATTTGTGTTGTCTAACAATTGCATGTCTACAACACCCGAAACTCCGTCGCCAAATCGTGCAGTAGTACCATTTTTAATAACCTCAACGTGTTTTGTTAAATAAGGGTTAAATGCAGATATTAGTCCAAAGAAATGACCAGATTGATACATTTTTATTCCATCGTAAAGTATTAGATTTTGGTCGTGTGTACCACCTCTTACATTAATGTTTGAAACGGTTTCATCTACACTTAAAACACCAGGAATAGCTTGAATGGTTTGTAAAATATCAGGTTCTATCAGACCTGGTAATAATCCAAAAGATTTAGGACTAATAGTTATGTTACCAGATTTGTTTTTATGGATACCTTTTGTAAGTATATTGGAGACAACAACTTCGTCTAGTTTTTGAAAACTAAAATTATTTTTTGTTGTGGAAACGGTAATAAAATGATCATCTAAGAGATTGAATTTTAAACCTGTTTGATTTTCTATGTTACTTAAAATACTAGATAATTCGTCTTTACTATCATAGGTAACCATAACACCTTTTATGGTTTGATCTGCATAAGAAAAACTAACCTTAAATTGATACTCTAAGGTTGATAATACATCTAAAAGAGGCTGCTTTTTTTGGCCATAAACAGAGTAGCTAAAAACCAGTAATATAAATATTTGTACAGTAGCTTTTAACGATTTACTCACGCGTTAAAATAATAGTGTTGTTAACTTTTTTGTATTGTAACTGCAATGGTTGTGTTATGGATTGCAATGCAATTGTAATATCATCATGCGCAAATTTACCAGAAAACAATACGTTTTGGTCAAAGTTTTTAGCATCAATTTTAACGTTGTATTGTCTTTCAAATTCTGCTAATACTTGGTTTAACGGAACACTAATAAAGCTACTAACATTGTTGATCCAATCAGGATTATGTTTTGTAACAGGATGACTATTTATGGTTTTATTATTGATAATTAAAAACGATTGACCTGCATTTAATATTGTTTTTTTATCATTTGATTGTACGCTTACAATACCTTCAAAACAAGTAACTTCAAAATAATTTAAACGTTGTTTTACATTAAATTGTGTTCCAATAACAGTAACTGTACCTGAAGGTGTTATGACATTAAAAGTGCTACCTTTTTCGACTTTAAAAAATGCTTCTCCTTTTAGTGAAACTTCACGTGTTTTAGAGGTCCATTGGTTTGTATTGTAAGTTATACTTGATTGTGCATTTAAATTTACAGAAGAATTATCAGGTAATTCAATGATGCTTTTTTCAGCTAATTGTGTTACAATAACAGTATCTAAAGTGGTTGTGTAATAATAAGCACCAAAACAAATTGCTAAAATTGCAGCAATTTTTAAAACAGGTGTCCACCAATTTTTGTTAGCTTTAGGTGTCTTGTTTACTTTAGATAAAACAGCATTATAATTTGCTTCGGTATCAAAATTAGGAGCTTTAAAACCTTGACTATAATTAGATAATTTAATAATAGCATCATAATCCTCAAGAGCTTTAAATGCTTCAAGCTCTTGTGGTGTCAGGTTATTATCTAACCATTTTAATATTAATTGTTCTTTATCCATAACTTCAATTCAACAATAAAACAAGTTAGTAGCGAAAAATCCTACCCTAAAGAAATAAATTTTTTATTTATAATTCATCAATTTCCTGACGTAATTTTTTCAAGGCACCATAAATACGCTTTTCTACTGCTTTTGTGCTAATATCTAGTAAGGTAGCAATTTCTTTAAATCTCTTACCTTCAACTCGATTTAATAAAAATGCGACACGTTGTGCTTCGGTTAAATTTGCAATAGCTTGTTCTAGTTTTTGTCTGTATTGTTTTTCTTCTAATAAAAATTCAGGAGACAAATTTGTGTGGTGTGTGGTTATTGTTTTTTGATGTTTTAGTACAACCTTTTGATGCGCTACTTCGTTTAACATTAAATTATTTGCAATTGTAAACACATAACTTTTAGCTTTATTGGGTGGTACTTTTTTACAGTTTTCCCATAATTTAACAAAAGCTTCTTGTGCTTTATCTTCAGGATTTAAATGCGTTCCAAATTTATAAAACAAAAAGTCATGTAAGTTTTTAGCATGCGTTTTAAAAAACGATTCAAATAAAGATTTATCACAAATATTTTGATGTAACTGTTTAGGCATTAAATAACTTTAGATAATTAATTTACAATAATAGAACTATTTTTTTTTAATTAAGGTAGGATTATTTGTACATGAGTTGTTTTATATTCAGCAAGCTATAATTATTGCTATGAAAAGAAGAAATAACCAAAAAAAAATCAAAATGAAGATCTTTAGTTTTAAACCGTTCAAATTTTATTTTTACTTACCAATATTGTTTTTAACCTTAGTGTTGTCCTGTCAAGACGAAGTTTCAGATATTGTAAATCCTGAGCAAGAGGATGTTATTGAAGCTAATTCTGACACAGCCAACCTCATGTCTATGGTCGCTTTAAATGATGGGTCTGTAGACAATATCATAGATTATGCTAACTGTGTAGAGGTTGTCTTACCTGTAACAATTACAACAAATGGTGTTACAATAACAATTCAGAGTATAGAAGAATACGCAGAACTAGAAACATTGTTTCAAACCTTTACAATGGGTCAAGAGGCCATTCAGTTTAGCTATCCTATAACGTTAACACTTAATGATTATTCAACAATAACTATTAATACTGAATCAGAATTATTAGCACTTATTAATACTTGTAATGATGAAAATGAAGTTGATGATGATATTGAATGTATAGACATCCAGTATCCAATAGCATTTTCTATTTACGATACAGATTTCCAAGTTAGCGAAACAGTAACCGTAGATAATGACGAGGCTTTATACCTGTTTTTAGAAAGCTTAAACGCATCAGTAATAACTAGTTTAAATTTTCCTGTAACTTTAATTTTAGCAGATGGCAACACTATAGAAGTTAATAGTAATCAAGAGTTAGAAATTGCTATAGCTGAAGCTGAAAATGATTGTGATGAAGACGATGACTTTAATTTTTATGATACTGATTGTACAGATCAAGCAATAGAATTAGCCTTAAAAGAATGCATTTGGAATTTACCAGTGTATAACACAACAGATCCATTAAATAGTTATTACATTCAATATAATGTAGACTATAGTTTTGTAACATATAACCTTTATGGTAACCCAGTACATGATGGTGTTTGGACGGTTAGTCAAAATGATGATAATCAATTTATATTAGATTTAGATACTAATTGGGAAGATTTATCAGGATCTTGGATCATAGACAATTGTAGTCAAACAAATCTATTTGAATTATATAATATGAATACCCAAGCCTTAGTTGTTTTAGAGCAAAATTGTGATGTTAATTTCGCTTACAGTTGTTTTGAAGACATAACATTTACAGTCTGTGATGACGACGGAAGTTTGGACCTTCAAACTGCAATTGTATTAGACGAGCTTTATCCAAACTGTACATCAAGTGTTCTAAATATTTTTTATTTTAATACAGAAGCAGATGCCAATGCTAGTGTAAATCCTTTAGCTTCTCCATACACTAATATGTCAAGTACTGAAGTGATTTATGTAAGAGTAGAGCATGTAAATAATCCAAACGAATTTCAAATATTTACTGTGAATTTAATTGTACAAAATTGTGCTTCATCTTGTACTGAAGGTGATGTTGACGGTATTTTACAAGATTGTAAATGGGTAATTTCAAATTATGAAGGTGATTCTAGTTTTAATATTTTCAATATAAATTTTGAAAATGATCAAAGCATGATTATAAATTCAGATAACGAAAACTACACAGGTAACTGGTCTACATCTCAAGATGGAGGACAGGTTGTGGTTACTTTATCAGATATTTCAGGAGGAAATGTACAGATTTTAGATGGAGACTATTATGTGGTAGAGTGTACTGCAAATCAAATAATATTACATGAAGTAACAAATAGCAATATTGAAGTTGTTTTAGATAAAGATTGCGATTAAAAATTTAGTTTTAGTTAAGTTGATTAAGGGTTGCTAATTTTAGCAGCCTTTTTTTATGTAATTATTTATAATCTAAACTTCGTAAATACGCTTCAAATTCCTATTTTTGTGCTTCTTAAAATCAGAAAATTTATGTTTAATAATTTAAGCGAAAAGTTAGATAAAGCGTTACATGTACTTAAAGGTCATGGTAGTATTACAGAAGTAAACGTTGCCGAAACCCTAAAAGAAGTACGTAGAGCACTTTTAGATGCCGATGTTAACTTTAAAATAGCCAAAAATTTTACTAATACCGTTAAAGAAAAAGCGCTTGGTCAAAACGTATTAACAACGTTACAACCAGGACAGTTAATGGTTAAGATTGTAAAAGATGAGCTAACACAATTAATGGGTGGAGATGTTGAAGGCATCAATATGTCTGGTACACCAACCATTATATTAATGTCAGGTTTACAAGGATCTGGTAAAACTACATTTTCTGGTAAGTTAGCTAATTTCTTAAAAAACAAAAAAACTAAAAAACCTTTATTAGTTGCCTGTGATGTATATCGTCCAGCAGCTGTTGATCAATTACACGTAGTAGGAGATCAAATAAAAGTAGATGTTTACAGTGATAAAGGTAATACAGATCCAGTTGCTATAGCACAAGAAGGTATTGCATATGCAAAGCAAAATGGACACAATGTGGTGATTATAGATACAGCAGGTCGTTTAGCTGTAGATGAAGCCATGATGACAGAAATCTCTAACATCCATAAAGCTATACAACCGCAAGAGACATTATTTGTGGTAGACTCAATGACTGGTCAAGATGCTGTAAATACAGCAAAAGCCTTTAATGATGTCTTAAACTTTGATGGTGTTATCTTAACTAAGTTAGATGGAGATACACGTGGTGGAGCAGCAATATCAATTAAATCTGTAGTAAATAAACCAATTAAATTTATTGGTACAGGTGAAAAGATGGAAGCTATTGACGTCTTTTATCCTTCACGTATGGCAGATCGTATTCTTGGAATGGGAGATGTTGTATCACTTGTTGAAAGAGCTCAAGAACAATTTGATGAAGCTGAAGCTAGAAAACTTCAAAAGAAGATTGCTAAAAACCAATTTGGTTTTGACGATTTCTTAAAGCAAATCCAGCAAATCAAAAAAATGGGTAACATGAAAGACCTGATTGGGATGATTCCTGGAGCAGGTAAAATGATGAAAGATATAGATATTGATGACGATGCCTTTAAAGGTATTGAAGCCATTATTCACTCCATGACTGTTAAAGAAAGAACTAACCCTTCAATTATCGATGCCAGTCGAAAAAAGCGAATTGGTAAAGGATCTGGTACTTCTGTTCAAGAAGTAAACCAACTTCTAAAACAATTTAATCAGATGAGCAAGATGATGAAAATGATGCAAGGAGGAAAAGGAAAAGCAATGATGAATGCAATGAAAAACATGAGGTAACTCATGTTTTTTTATTTTATATAATTAACTAACACACAACTAAAAAAATGACAATTTTAGACGGTAAAAAAGTCAGCAACGATATTAAAAACGAAATCAAAGCCGAAGTTGATAAAATGAAAGCTAACAATGAGAAAGTTCCTCATTTAGCAGCAGTTATTGTCGGTAATGATGGAGCAAGTTTAACTTACGTAGGAAGTAAAGTTAGAGCTTGTGAACGTGTAGGTTTTGAGTCTACAATGGTAAGATTATCTAACACAACAAGTGAGGTTGAATTGTTAGATAAAATTGAAGAACTTAATAATAATAGTGATATTGACGGTTTTATTATCCAATTACCATTACCAGAACAAATAGACACGCAAAAGGTATTAATGGCTGTACATCCTGATAAAGATGTGGATGGTTTTCATCCAATGAATTTTGGTAAAATGGCACTAGACATGTCTACTTTTATACCTGCAACTCCTTTTGGTATTTTAGAGTTGTTAGATAGATACCAAGTTGATACTAAAGGTAAGCATACTGTCGTGATTGGACGTTCTCATATTGTAGGAAGACCAATGAGTATTTTAATGGGACGTAAAGGTTTTCCTGGTAACAGTACAGTGACTTTAACTCACAGTCACACCAAAAATATAACGCAAATAACAAGTCAAGCAGATATTATCATTTCGGCATTAGGTGTACCTAATTTCTTAAAAGCAGAAATGGTAAAAGATGATGCTGTAATTATTGATGTTGGTATAACACGTGTACCAGATGAGACCAAAGAAAGAGGTTACCGTATTACTGGAGATGTTGACTTTGAAAACGTTAGTAAAAAAGTAAGCCACATCACACCTGTACCTGGTGGAGTAGGACCAATGACAATAGCAATGCTGCTTAAAAACACACTATTGGCTAGAGAAAGACACAATAATAGATAATTGTTATTTATAAATAACAAATCAAATATTCTTTACAATGAAATATTTTAGCGTACTCACACTTGTTTATCTTTTAATAACAAGTGTGAGTTGTAAAGATGAAGTTTTAGAAACAAGCTCATTAAAAAGTTTTTCTAAAAAAAAAGCTGAAAAATATTATGTTTCAGCAGAATCTGGTCTAAATTATAGACAATCTCCAAAGGATAAAATATTAGGAAAATTTGATTTAAATCAAACGGTTTCTGTTATATATCGAACAGGTGTTTTTCAAGACATTGAAGATAATAACAAGATAATTAAAGGAGAATGGGTTGGCATTCAAAAAGCGAATGATACTGTATATGTGTTTGATGGATTTTTAACTAAACAAAAATTTTTTCTAGACACTAATGTTAGTAATCATATTCTTAATTACTATAATGTAAACTATGGTAAAGAAACCATTTTAGTGGATACTAAAAGTGATAGTTTACGCTCTTTAATATATTATGCAAAACCAGAAAATGACGATGAGAAATATGGTTTTTTTCAAATGGCTGTTACACTACCTAGAGTTAGAGATAAAAAGTTTTTGTACTACGGAGATTTAAATAATGATGGTTTAGAGGATATGATTATTCCTGTTAATACAGAAGGTGGTGGAGGTGGAGGTAATGTATGGTGGATAGATTTATTTGTTTTTTTACAACAAAAAGATGCTAGTTTTTCATTTTTAACCACTAAATCTAATTGGGAAATTACTGAATGTCAAGGTTTTATTCAATTAGATAAAATAGAAAATAATTTAATATATGGTAAGTCTTCTTGCTATGCAGAAGATGATGGACGATGTTGTCCATCATTAAATTATTTAACTACACTTAAATTACAAAACAAAGATTTGATTGTAGTTAATTCTACTCAAACATTTGATAATTAGTAATTAATTTTAAAGTGCTTTATTTAGCAAATAACTGCGATTGATCCCTAAAGGTTTTAAACTCTAAAGCATTACCAGAAGGGTCTTTAAAAAACATGGTTTTTTGTTCTCCCACTAGACCTTCAAATCTAACATAAGGCTCAATAATAAAGTTGATGTTTTTGGTTTTTAAATCGTTTTCAAAAGTTGTAAAAACGTCCCAATCTAAAACCACTCCAAAATGTGGTACAGGCACTTGTTTTCCATCTACTTCATTAGCTGAAGTGTCTTCATCTGTTTTTTCTTTAAAATGAATAACTAACTGATGACCAAAAAAGTTAAAGTCTACCCAATGGTCACTACTACGTCCTTCTTCACAGTTTAAAATATCTCTATAAAAAGTACGACACTCTTGAAGGTTATGTACAGGAATTGCTAAATGAAAAGGAGATATACTACTCATAATTAATCTTTTTTACGTCTGTTTCTTATAGGTCTATCTTGATTAGATCTTGATCGACTTGTATCTTCTCTTTTAGATTGTTCAGCTTCAGGTTTATTTTTGGATTGTCTATCTTTACTAGCTTTGCTAATCCTAGAAGAGTTTTCGTTGTTAGTTTTAGCTTCGTGTACTTTAGTCGAGTCTTCTAAAAGTAAGTGTAATGTTTTTAATTCTTTTTCAGTAAACTCACGATACTCTCCAACAGGAACATCAAGCTTTATATTCATAATTCTAACACGTTTAAGTGAGGTCACTTCGTAGGTTAGATATTCGCACATACGTCTAATTTGTCTGTTTAGACCTTGGGTTAAAATAATGCTAAAGGTATGCGAGTCTATTTTTTTTACTACACATTTTTTTGTGGTTCTATCCAAATCTTCAAGATATATACCTCCAGCCATTCTTTTAATAAACGTTTGCGATATTGGTTTGTCAACCGTCACAATATACTCTTTATCATGATTGTTACTGGCACGTAATATTTTGTTTACAATGTCACCATCATCTGTCATAAAGATTAATCCATCACTTAATTTATCTAATCTTCCAATTGGAAAAATACGTTTAGGATAATTTATAAAATCTATAATGTTGTCTTTTTCAACATTAGTATCTGTAGTACAAACAATTCCAACGGGTTTGTTAAAGGCTAAGTAAACCGGTTTTTGGTTAGATTTTGTAATAATTTCTCCATCAACTGCAACCACATCATTTGGACTTACTTTAGTGCCCATTTCTGGTACAACACCATTTATTGTGACACGTCCAGCATCAATTAATTTATCGCCTTCACGACGAGAACAATAACCAGCTTCGCTGAGGTATTTATTAAGTCTTGTTAGTTTTTCTTCCAAAATATTAGGCGTTTATAAAGTTTACCACAGCTTGATTTACACTTTTATCGCGTAATCCATGACCAAAACCTTCAGTTGTTATTAATGTTGAATTTTTAAAGTTAGATGAAATTAACTTAGCTTCATCATATTTAATAATCTTATCTTGTGTATCGTGAATTATTAATCCTTGTAAATTAATTTCTTTTGAAAACTTGGCAGCCGAAAAATGTGAAGGTTTATAATTGAAACGTTCTAGTACAATTTGGTTTAAACCATTTTCTATACGTTTATTATAACCTAGCATATTAACGTAGTTTTTAAATACTTTGGTAAACTCTGAAGGAGCACCAAGTAACACCATTTTTTCTAGACTTTTATTTTGATATTTATGTTGAAAAAATATTGAAGACATACCTCCAACCGAATGACCTACAATAACATTTGGATTATAATGATTGGCTACTACATTTATAAACTCTGAATATAAAATCGCATTAAATTGTTTTCCAGAAGATTGTCCATGTGCAGGACCATCTAAAGTTACAATGTTATAATCTTGAGCTTGTAAATCTGTTATAATTTGCTTCCATCTAAAGCTATTACTTTCCCATCCATGGGCTAATAAAATAGTTTCTTTAGTACCTTTCCAGTTATAGGTTTGTATTTTTAAATCGTTATAATCTAAAGTGGATTGGGTTGCAGTGTTTAAAAATGCTTTTTGTTTTGGATTTAAACGTCCTTTTTTAGGGGTTGCAAATATATCTAAAGCTTTTACGCTTGCATATTTTGGAGCTATGTAGCTTATAGCATTTAAACTGTTACCAATTATTTTAGGAAGTACTTTAGCAATTGTTTTTTTCATTATGTTTTTTAATCTTCTCTGTTTACTAAATCCATTGAAAATGCTGGTGTGCAAATAGCAATATATTCGCAAGCCACAGTAAATGGATTAGAGTATTGTACACGTGTGTTTTTTTCTATTTTAATAGATTGTCCAGCTTCAAGTACAATTTGTTCATCATCAATTATAAATTGTTTTTTTCCGCTTATAATATAGGTGTACTCATCAAATTCTGGTGTTTGAAATGGTTCACTCCAACCAGCAGGAGCTACCATATGTGCAATACTGATGTCTTTATTACCATCGGTTGCTAAACCTACGTGTTCTTCTATTAGTTTTCCGTCTGTTGTTGGAACAACAAAAGGGCTGTTTTGTATTGTGTATTTTTTATTTTTCATATTAAAATAGATAAAAATAATAACTGACTACATTGGTATAAGTAATCCAGCAAGCAAAAAATAAGCCTAATATTAAAATAATAGTCTGTAGTTATATAATTTAAGTTTTCCTTTAAAATAGTACAAATCAAAAATTTCTACTAATATTCCGAGGCTAAAAAAAATATTAGCTCCAATTCCCCAAATAATTATTCCAATACATTCAAAAAATCCAAAATGTATTGGTTGTATTATTAATATAGTAATTAACCCAACTAATCCAACAATAATATTGTAAATCAATCTTTTACTTTCCCACCATTTTATAGTGTCATTAAGTATTGATTTGGTATTCATTTTTAATGATAGTTTACCAACCTAAGATAAAAGATTTTATTGCTGCAGTTTCAGGTATATTAGCTTCTTCAATAGTTTTAGTCATATTAAATCTAAATTCTGCTGGCAATTCATTTTTATCAATTAAGAAAAAAGCATCTGTTTCTTTTACAAAAATAGAGGCGCTTTTAAAAGAGTTTTGAATTTTAGTAATCGTATAGTTGGCTTTAATATCTCCAAATGTACTTTTACTGTTTATGCCTTTATCTGTTTTAAATCTTGGGTCTTTAATTTTGATGCTAGATATTGTAGCTGTTGAGTCTAGCGCTTGTTTAGGAGTTAAGCTTAATAATAGTTTTCCTCCATTTTCATAAATATCAATAGTATTTAATGTGCCTGAAAACTCGTCACCAGCTATTGGGTTTATTAATGAGTCTTCCGCAAAAATATTTTTTAAATCTTTAACTTGAGTAGAGTCTGTTAATAATCCAATGTTTTGATTGGCAACTAAAAATTTATCAGCTTCGTTGTTACAAGATGATAATATTAAGGTTAATAAACTTAGGGATAATATTGTTTTTTTCATTGTTATTATTGGTTATGTGATTTCCGCGAAAGCGAAAAATATTATTTCATTACTCGTTTTAAAATACCAAAAACACTTCTTATAAATGTTGCACTGGTTAAAACCTTTATTATTGGGTTTTGTGCTGTGCTACGACGACGTGTTGAGGTTGTTTTGGTTTGCTTGCTAGCCTTTTCTTTTTCGGCTTTTGCATCTTCTTGCGCTTGTAAAGCTTCGGCTTTATCAATTTTTTTGTTTAATAGCTCGTAAGCACTCTCACGATCTATGGTTTCGTTATATTTTAAAACTAATTTAGAATCGTCTAGTAAATTTTGTAATTCGTTGTTTGTTAACACGTCCATTCTACTCATTGGTGCACGCATCATTGTTGCAGCTAATGGTGTTGGTCTACCTTTTTCATCAAGTGCAGATACCAATGCTTCACCAGTACCAAGAGCGGTTAGGATTTCGGCAGTGTCATAATAATCTGTATCTGGATAATTTTGTGCAGCTAATTTAATGGCTTTTCTGTCTTTGGCTGTAAAGGCACGTAAAGCATGCTGAATTTTTAAACCTAATTGACTTAAAACACCTTCTGGTACATCTGTTGGGTTTTGTGTTACAAAATATAGTCCAACCCCTTTACTACGTATAAGTTTTACGATGCTTTCTATTTGATGTAATAATGCTTTTGAAGCTTCGTTGAAAATTAAATGTGCTTCGTCTATAAATAGGACTAATTCTGGTTGTCCAGAGTCTCCTTGTTCTGGTAAGGTTTCGTAAATTTCAGCTAGTAAGCTTAGCATAAATGTAGAAAACAACTTGGGTCTGTCTTGTATGTCTGTTAGCCTAATAATGTTTATATAACCTCGACTATCTCTTGTGGTACGTAGTAAATCTTCGACTTCAAAACTTTTTTCTCCAAAAAATAAATCACCACCTTGTTGTTCAATTTCAATTACTTTTCTAAGAATAGCTCCTGTTGAAGCTGAAGAGATGCGACCATATTCTTCTTTAAATTCGTCTTTACCTTCATTGGTACAGTATTGTAATATTTTTTTAAAATCTTTAAGGTCTAAAAGCGGTAGTTTGTTGTCATCACAATACTTAAAAATAACAGCAACTATACCAGATTGTGTATCTGTTAGGTCTAAAATTCTAGATAATAAAACAGGCCCAAACTCGCTAATAGTTGCACGAAGCCTAACGCCATCTTGTTCTGATAGCGACATAATTTCTACAGGAAAACCTTTGGCTTCAAAGTCAAGTCCTATTTTAGCATGACGCTCGTCAATTTTTACATGACCAGGACTAGGTTGTGCTAAGCCACTTAAATCACCTTTTATATCCATAAGTAAAACCGGAACCCCTTTGTCACTTAAATTCTCTGCTAAAACCTGTAACGTTTTTGTTTTACCAGTTCCTGTTGCACCTGCAATTAGACCATGTCTATTCATGGTTTTTAATGGGACATTTACAAAAGCATCTTTAACCGTTTGACCATCTAACATGGCAGATCCAAGTGTAATAAAGTCACCTTTACAAGTATTTCCTTCTGTGATGTGTTTAAAAAACTGGTCTTGTTTACTCATTTTAAAAAATATTTGTCGTAAAAATACTAATTGTAGCTCAAAAACTTTCAACTTTAAATATTTAAAACTTTCAACATATAAGATTATCTTTGCAAGCTATGAAGCAAGAGACGCAAGATTTAGTAAACAAAGGATTGATGTTGCCTTTAATGGAAGAGTTTTATACCATTCAAGGTGAAGGATATCATAAAGGAACTGCTGCTTATTTTATAAGAATTGGTGGTTGCGATGTTGGTTGTCATTGGTGTGATGTTAAAGAAAGTTGGAATGCAGATTTACATCCTCCAACAAGTACAGATGTAATAGTAGCAAATGCAAAAAAATATAGTGACACTGTTGTGGTTACTGGTGGCGAGCCTTTAACTTGGGACATGACAGCGTTAACTAATAAGCTTAAAGCTGAAGGCTGTAAAATACATATTGAAACCTCTGGTGCTTATGAGTTAACTGGTCAATGGGATTGGATTTGCTTATCTCCTAAAAAAATGAAACTTCCAACTCAAGGCGTTTATGATAAGGCTCATGAGTTAAAATGTATTATATACAATAAAGACGATTTTAAATTTGCTGAAGCCCAAGCCGAAAAAGTAAACGATAATTGTATTTTATATCTGCAACCAGAATGGAGTAAACGTGACACAATGATACCTATGATTGTTGATTATGTTATGGCTAACCCAAAATGGAAAGTATCTTTACAAACGCATAAATACCTAAATATTCCGTAAATAGTTGTATTATTGCACTATAGCTATTAATCATGGCGTAAATAATCTTTATAATTTTTACAATATGATTAGAAATTTTTACAATGAAAATTGGAAACTCATAACCTTTGACGATAAGATTTCCGAACAGATGAAATTTAAAATATCTAACTATGGTCGATTAATTAGAATTGATCATGGTGAAGAAGTTTTAATAGAAAAACAATACCTTGTAAATGGATATTGTACAATACCTGTGATTAAAAAAGACGGTAAGCGTACAGCAAGATATATTCATAAATTAGTAGCCGAGCATCATTTAGAAAAGCCAGAAGATGCCAAATATGTATTGCATTTAGATTACAATAAAACTAATAATACTGTTGAAAATCTAAAATGGGCTACTAAAAGAGAAAAAGAAATCCATCAGTTTAGTAATCCTCATTACCTAACCAGAAAGAAGGTTATACCAACATCTAAATTAACAGAAACTCAAGTAATCAGGCTTAAAAAACGACTTTTTGATCCTAAAAGGCGTACAAGGTTAAAAATTTTAGCACGACAGTTTGGTGTTTCAGAGATGCAATTACATCGTATTAAAACAGGAGAAAACTGGGGACACATTAAAGTGTAATTATTGTTTAATAAATTTTACGGTTTGTCTTCCGCTGTTATTATGAAAATCCAAATAATAAATTCCACTAGCTAAATCTTTAACATTAAAGCTGTAATTTTTATTATCATTGGAAGTTGTAATATGCTCTCTAGTTAAACGTTTTAAATATTTACCATTGGTATCATAAAGCTCAATCAGTAAATTGTCATTTGCTTTAAAATGTATAGTGAACTTTAAAAAATCATTCACTGGGTTTTTTGTCAGTTTGATTTGTAAAGGAGATTTCGCTTTTACAGCTAGATCTGTTGTGCCTAAAGTTTGGTCTGTGTACTTGTAAATAGTTGTTCCTGCTGCATAGGCTAAAGTTGATGAGACTATAAAAATACGGTTAAGATTATTACCTATATTTAAATTGGTCCAAGTTAATCCACCATCTGTAGTTTCATAAAAACCAGTAGTGTGTCCTCCAATCCAACCATGTGTCTCGCTTACAAAGCCTACAGCTTGTAATTGTGTTTCTGGAGCATCTGCTGCAAACCAAGTGTTGCCAGCATCAGTAGATTTAATAAATTTACCAAGTGCAGTTGTAGTAGACTCAACAGCTCCAAAAATATAATCGGTATTGCTCTCTAAAACTTGTATTTTCCATACGTAATCTCCAGGTGTGTTTGAGTTGTAAATTTCGATCCATGTGTTTCCTCCATCTTCTGTTTTTAATAATGTGCCTCCATTACTATTTTGTCCAGCAACATAGCCAACGGTATCATTTAGAAAATAGATTTCAACCAATGCATCAGCATAAACAGACATATCAATATATTGCCAAGTCAAACCACTATCTGTAGATTTAATAATAAAAGCTGGGTTAAAATAAGCACCACAACCATAAATTGTATTTGTTCCAACAGTATCTAAACCACAAATAGCAGCAGGATTTGGTGCTATAGTAGTAACGCTGGTCCAGGTTACTCCACCATCTATTGTTTTGTAAAATAATCCATTTAAGGTACCTAAAAAACCAATGTTTTCATCTAAAAACTCTATGTTTCTAAAGTAATGACTACGACCTAAATCTGTTTGGTTTAGTTGTTCAGACCAAGTTAGTCCACCATCAGTAGTTTTATATACAGCTGCGTAAAATCCATTTGCAGCCCAACCTAAGTTGTCGTTTAAAAAAAACACATCATCAAATCTCTGGTTATTTGTATTGTTTATACTGTTTGGTGTTGGTTGCCATGACGTTTGTGCGTTTAATTGTATGCAAAATATTATAATAAGTAGCTTTATTAGTTTCATTTTATCAGGCTTAGGTTGTGATGTGTAAAGTTAATAATACTTTTATTTAGTATTTTAATTTCATTTTTTTATTAAAAATTGTTTTTTAGTTAAAATATGTAATCATTAAAGTCTTCAGTGTTTTAATATTGAAACATAAAACCAATATTTGCTATATCAATTAGAATTAAAGATATTAAAATATATAAAATTATGTGTGGAATTGTATGTGCTTTCGACCTAAAACAAAAAAGTGAAGATTTAAGACCTCAGGTTTTAGAAATGTCTAAAACAATACGTCATCGTGGACCAGATTGGTCAGGTATTTATAGCGACGATAAAGCTATCTTGGCGCACGAGCGTTTAGCAATTGTAGATCCTGCTTCAGGAAAACAACCATTATTTAGTCCAGATAATAAATTAGTATTGGCTGCAAATGGAGAAATATACAACCACAGAGATTTACGCAAACAATTTGAAGGTAAGTACCAATTTCAAACAGAAAGTGATTGCGAAGTTATTTTGGCTTTATACCAAGAAAAAGGTGTTGATTTTGTAGATGAAATGAATGGTATTTTTGGTTTTGCAATTTATGATACCGAAAAAGATGAATACTTTATCGCTCGCGATCACATGGGAATTATTCCATTATATATTGGTTGGGATCAAAACGGAACCTTTTATGTAGCTTCAGAGCTTAAAGCTTTAGAAGGAATATGTACTAAAATTGAATTATTTCCTCCAGGACATTACATGTCTAGTAAAGATGGTGAGTTTGTAAAATGGTATAACAGAGATTGGAGCGAGTACGAAGCTGTAAAAGAAAATGAAACAAGTATTGCTGAGGTAAAAGAAGCACTAGAAGCTGCTGTGCATAGACAGTTAATGAGTGATGTGCCTTATGGTGTTTTGCTTTCAGGAGGATTAGATAGTTCTGTTACTTCTGCAATAGCAAAAAAATACGCACAAAAACGTGTAGAGTCAGATGATCAATCGGATGCTTGGTACCCACAATTACATAGTTTTTCTGTTGGGTTAGAAGGATCTCCAGATTTAGCTGCTGCGCAAAAAGTAGCAGATCATATTGGGACAGTTCACCATGAAATTAAATTTACAATCCAAGAAGGTTTAGATGCCATTAAGGATGTAATTTATAACATCGAAACTTATGATATAACAACAATCCGATCATCAACACCAATGTATTTAATGGCAAGAGTTATTAAGTCTATGGGAATTAAAATGGTACTGTCTGGTGAAGGTGCAGATGAGATTTTTGGAGGCTATTTATACTTTCATAAAGCACCAAATGCACAAGAGTTTCATGAAGAAACAGTACGTAAGTTAGATAAATTACACATGTATGATTGTTTAAGAGCAAATAAAAGTTTAGCTGCTTGGGGAATTGAAGGACGTGTGCCATTTTTGGATAAAGAATTTATGGACGTTGCTATGCGTATCAATCCACAGGATAAAATGATAAATGGAGAACGTATGGAAAAATGGGTAATTCGTAAAGCATTTGAAGACATGTTGCCAGAAAGTGTGGCTTGGAGACAAAAAGAACAATTTAGTGATGGTGTTGGTTACAGTTGGATTGACACTTTAAAAGAAGTAGTAGAGAAAGAAGTGAGTGATGAGCAAATGGAAAATGCAAAATTCCGTTTCCCAATTCAAACACCACAAAACAAAGAAGAGTTTTATTATCGTTCTATTTTTGAAGGACATTTTCCAAGTGATGCAGCAGCATTAAGTGTACCTCAAGAAGCAAGTGTAGCTTGTAGTACAGCAACTGCTTTAGAGTGGGATGAAGCCTTTAAAAATATGAATGAGCCATCAGGAAGAGCTATAGCTAACGTACACGATAAATCTTATGCAACGTCATAATTTGACCTGTACAGATTAAAAAAACATTAGATTTCTAACTTCAAAACCTCGCATATGCGAGGTTTTATGTTTTTAGGCAAATAAAAGTTTGCTAAAAAAGTTTCATTTTAAATTTAAGATACTTTTTAAGCGTTTTAAGCCTGTTTTAAAATAATTAACAAATGTTAATAATTTTTATCAAATGCGCTTAAAACCACTTGAAAAACAGTTTTTATTTTGTATATTTGGTTGTATTCAAAAGGATGCTGTAAAGCATCTTTTTTTATGCACAAAAAAGCATGATTTTTTAATTAAAAATAGGCTTTTTTGAGATTTCGTTTTTAAAACGCAATCATAATAATATTGATTAGAACTAAAACGTATTTAAATAATGAGCGAAAAAAAAGAAGAGTTTAATAAACACAATTACTCGGCTGATAGTATCCAAGCGCTAGAAGGTATGGAGCACGTACGTATGCGTCCGTCCATGTATATTGGAGATGTTGGAGTACGTGGTTTACACCATTTAGTATATGAGGTTGTGGATAACTCGATTGACGAAGCTTTAGCTGGTCATTGTGACAATATTACTGTAACTATTAATGAGGATAACTCGATTACCACAGAAGATGATGGTCGTGGTATTCCTGTAGGAATGCACCAAAAAGAAGGCGTATCTGCACTAGAGGTTGTAATGACTAAAATTGGAGCAGGAGGTAAGTTTGATAAGGATTCTTATAAAGTATCTGGTGGACTTCACGGAGTTGGTGTAAGTTGTGTTAACGCATTATCAGAACATTTACAAGCTACAGTATATAGAGACGGAAAAATTTGGGAGCAAGAGTATGAAAGAGGTAAAGCCTTATACCCTGTAAAAGCAATTGGAGATACAGATAAAAGAGGAACAACGGTTACTTTTAAACCAGATCCAACAATTTTTAAGCAAACGTTAGAGTATAATTACGATACTTTAGCTAGTAGAATGCGTGAATTAGCGTATTTAAATAAAGGTATTACTGTACATTTAGTTGATAAAAGAAGTAAAAAAGAAGATGGTTCTTTTGAAGGTGAAACGTTTCATTCTGAAGAAGGATTAAAAGAATTTATTACGTTTTTAGATGCTACTAGAGAGCCTTTAATGAAAGATGTAATTTCTTTTGAAGGTGAGAAAAACGGAGTGCCTGTTGAGGTTGCAATGGTATATAATACTAGTTATGCAGAAAACCTTCATTCTTATGTAAATAACATTAACACGCATGAAGGTGGTACTCACCTTTCAGGTTTTAGACGTGGTTTAACACATACCCTTAAAAAGTATGCTGACGAGTCTGGAATGTTGGATAAACTTAAGTTTGATATTGCAGGAGATGATTTTCGTGAAGGACTAACAGCTATTGTATCTGTAAAAGTACAAGAGCCACAGTTTGAAGGTCAAACCAAAACCAAATTGGGAAACAGAGAGGTTTCAGCAGCAGTAAGCCAATCTGTTTCAGAAATGTTATCTGATTATTTAGAAGAAAACCCTGAGGATGCCAAAACTATTGTGCAAAAAGTAATACTTGCAGCACAAGCACGTCACGCAGCACAAAAAGCGCGTGAAATGGTACAGCGTAAAACGGTAATGAGTATTGGTGGTTTACCAGGAAAATTATCTGACTGCTCAGAGCAAGATCCTTCAAAATGTGAAGTGTATTTAGTCGAGGGAGATTCGGCAGGTGGAACTGCAAAACAAGGTCGTGATAGAGCATTTCAAGCTATTTTACCATTACGTGGTAAAATCTTAAATGTAGAGAAAGCAATGACTCATAAGGTTTTTGAAAACGAAGAGATTAAAAATATCTTCACAGCTTTAGGTGTCACTATCGGAACAGAAGAAGACAGTAAAGCGCTTAACCTTTCAAAATTAAGATATCATAAAATTGTAATCATGTGTGATGCCGATATTGATGGGTCTCACATTGAAACTTTAATTTTGACTTTCTTCTTTAGATATATGAAAGAACTAATAGAAAATGGTCATATCTATATTGCAACTCCACCTTTATATTTAGTTAAAAAAGGAGCTAAAAAACAATATGCTTGGAATGATGAAGAACGACAAGCTATTATGAATGAGTTTGGCGAGTCTGCAAAAATACAACGTTATAAAGGTCTTGGAGAGATGAATGCTGAGCAACTTTGGGATACAACAATGAATCCTGAGTTTAGAACATTACGTCAAATCCAGATAGATAATGGTGTGGAAGCAGATCGTGTGTTTTCTATGTTAATGGGTGACGAAGTTCCTCCACGTAGAGAATTTATCGAGAAAAATGCTATTTATGCAAATATTGATGCTTAAACAATAAATATTTTTTATATTAAAAGGAAACATTTGTATAAATGTTTCCTTTTTTTATGCTTTTACAAATCCCTCTATTGTAAAAACTAAAACATGATTTTTTACGTTAATATTTAAAATAATAGCAATGAAAAAAACAATAGTTATACTTGGATTATTACTGACAACTCAATTAAGTTGGTCACAAGAGAATTTAAACGAATTACTAGCAGCAGGTGTAGGAGATGCAAAAAGGTTTGCTTCAGATTACTTATTGCCAGCTACAGATGGTTTAGCTTATGGAATAAGCTCAGGTTGGTTTAATAATGCAAAAGTCCGCAAAAAATACGGGTTTGAATTATCTATAGTCGGAAATGCTTCATTTATTAAAGATGAAAATAAAGCATTTGAAATGAATGTTAGCGATTATGAAAACATTAGATTTCCTGATAATAGTTCATCTAAAAGCGTAGCAACAGCGTTAGGACATAATGATCCTGATGTAACAGTTTTGGTTACTTATGACGATCCAATTTTTGGTAGTCAAGAGGTCGAATTGACTTTGCCAACAGGTATAGGAGCTTCAAAAGTAAATTTAATTCCGACTGCTTTTTTACAAGGAAGTTTTAATGTGTTTGAAGGGACTCAGATAAAAGCAAGATTTTTTCCAAAGGTAGAGACTGAAGATGTTAAAGTAGGTTTGTATGGTGTTGGTATTCAACAAGAATTTACAGCATTGTTACCAGCAGATAATTTGTTTCCAGTAGCAATTTCTGGATTAGTTTCATACACTCATTTAGATGCAAATTATGATTTTACCAATACAGAAGTTGTTGATGGCGAAAACCAACAAGTACAAACTAATGTTAATAGTTTATTATTTCAATTAATTGCAGGTACTAAATTTGAAGTTATCAATGTTTATGGTGCTTTGGGGTATTTAAGTGCAGATTCTAAAACAGATTTATTAGGTACATATCGCGTGTCAGATGGTGTTTTATTTTCAGAAGAAATTGTGGATCCTTTTACAGTAGATTCTAAAACATCAGGTGTCACAGCAACTTTAGGTGCTAATCTTAAATTAGGTGTTTTTGGTATAAATGCATCTTATACTTTAGCCGAATTTGATACAGCTTCATTAGGATTTAATTTGATGTTCTAGATTTATAAAATTCTTAATAAAAAGTAATTTTAAAATGTTAATTTTGTAAAACAAGAAAAAACACACTTAATTTAATTAATTTATAATAATATGAAAGTAACAGTAGTAGGAGCAGGAGCAGTAGGAGCAAGTTGTGCAGAGTATATTGCAATCAAAGACTTTGCTTCAGAAGTGGTACTATTAGACATTAAAGAAGGTTTTGCAGAAGGTAAGGCAATGGATTTAATGCAAACAGCATCATTAAATGGTTTTGACACAAAAATAACTGGTGTAACAAATGATTACAGCAAAACAGCAGGATCTGATGTTTGTGTAATTACTTCAGGTATACCTCGTAAACCAGGAATGACTCGTGAAGAGTTAATTGGTATTAATGCAGGAATTGTAAAAACAGTATCATCTAGTTTAATTCAGCACTCTCCAGACACTATCATTATAGTTGTAAGTAACCCAATGGATACTATGACTTATTTAGTACACAAAACTACTGACTTACCTAAAAACAGAATTATCGGAATGGGTGGAGCTTTAGATTCTGCACGTTTCAAATACAGACTAGCAGAGGCTTTAGAAGCGCCTATCAGCGATGTTGACGGAATGGTAATTGGAGGACACTCTGATAAAGGGATGGTTCCATTAATTAACAAAGCAGCAAGAAATAGCGTTAAAGTATCTGAGTTTTTATCAGAAGAAAGAATGGAGCAAGTTGTGCAAGATACTAAAGTAGGAGGAGCAACACTTACAGGTTTATTAGGTACATCTGCTTGGTATGCACCTGGAGCTGCAGTATCAGGAATGGTACAGGCAATTGCTTGTGATACTAAAAAGATTTTCCCTTGTTCAGCATTATTAGATGGAGAATTTGGATTAAGTGATTTATCAATTGGTGTACCATGTGTATTAGGTGCAACCGGAATCGAGAAAATTGTAGAAATCAGTTTATCTGATGCGGAAAAAGCGAAGTTAGCAGAGTCTGCAGAAGGTGTTAAGAAAACAAATGGGTTATTAGAATTATAATAATTACCAACATAATTTTTAAAAAGACTATCCTAATCGATAGTCTTTTTTTTTGTTTAAAAAAAATAAATAGAAAGCTATTATTGTAGCTTTCTATTTATTGTTGTAAAATTGTTGTGGCAAGGTATTTGTCATTAATAAGACAAACAACATAACCGCATTTAATCATAACAACATTTATAAAATGAAAAAATTAGTATTTTTATTATTAGCAACGTTTAGTATTTCTATGGTTGCTCAAGAGAAGATAACCGAAGGGGTTATTGCTTCAAAAATGACAATGTCAAGCCCTAATGAGCAGATGAATGCTCAGCTTCAAATGGTAGGAGACATTAATATTATAACATACTTTAAAGATGACAAAACAAGATCAGAAACAAATAACCCAATGTCAGGTGAGTCTGTTTCTATTATTGATACTGAAGCTAAGCAAATGTTAACATTGCTTAATAACCCAATGATGGGTAAGAAGTTTACTTTAAGTGATATTAACGAAACTCCAGATACTTCAGGAATTGAAATCACTAAAGGTGACGAAACTAAGACTATTTTAGGATATAATTGTGAGCAATATAACATCACAATGAATCAACAAGGTGTCGCTATGACAATGAAAGTTTTTACTACTGAAGCTATTGAGGCATCAAACCAACAAACTGTAGAGTTTGGAGAAAAATTTAAAGGTTTTCCTTTATTAATGACTATTAATGTTAGCCAAGCAGGTCAAGATATGGCAATGACTTATGAAGTAACAGACATCAAAAAAGAATCTGTATCAGATGATAAGTTTAGCTTAACACCTCCAGAAGGATATGAGAAAATGGAAGGAATGTAATCTGCATTTTTCCTAATATTTAAAAGAGCAACTATTTAGTTGTTCTTTTTTTTGTTTAAAAATGGTTTTAATCATCTAAAGATTATATAAATATCACCTTATTTTTTATATTTGGCGCATGAAGTCAAAATGGTACTTTGGTATATTACTTGCTGCATTTACGTTTTTTGTTGCTAGTCAACAACAAATTGCTGTACCCAATCAACAAATAGACTTTCATTTTTCTGACCAACAAGCTACTGTTTCTCAAACAGAAGTGGTTATAAGTGCCATTAAAAATCAGCTTCAGGTAATAGGTGCTAAAAACACACAAGTTACAGAGCAAAATGGCACACTTAAAATAACATATTATAGTGATGTTGATGTAGAAAATGTCAAAGCTATATTGTTACATAACCAAGAAACAGTATATCTTGAGGACAACAAGTCTTCTAATCAAAGTTATAATTTAGATGTTTCTGAAATAAAAACATCAACGCCTTCTGGAGCAGGTTTTGATGGAGATTATATGGTGGAAGCTAAGCAAGAATACCTTAGAGCTTCACAAGTTGTTTTAACTTTTTCAGCTATAGCTGAAAATACTTTACAGCTAACATTACTATCATTTACAACACATAAAGTAAATACTAATATCTCAATTAGTATAGATAAAGGGACCTTTAATATTCCAGAAGGTAGAGCAGGACCAATAGCTTAATTACATTTCAACACTTATTTAAAACACCACTTCAGTTGACCAATTGAAGTGTATAAACAATTCATTTTATATAAATAAAAAAATGTCAAGCCTTACGTTAATTATATGCTAACGTAATTTAAAACTTGACATTAAATAAACAAAACCATGCAAAATAAAGGATTAGTAAAACTATTTGCAGTATTGTTTGGATTGGTAAGTATTTACCAACTGTCTTTCACATTTAAAAATAATGCGATAGAAAACAATGCAGCACAATTGGCTGAAAGTAAAATTGAAGCTTCAGCAACAGATCGTACAACTAAAGTAAACGATTATGCAACAAGTTATTTAGACTCGTTAGCAACATCAAAAGAAAGTGTTTTTTTAGGTAACACTTATGAGGATGTAAAACAAAACTCAATGAAGTTAGGTCTTGACCTTAAAGGTGGTTTAGAAGCAATCCTTCAAATATCTGTAAAAGATCTTTTAATTGGATTAGCTAACGATAGTAAAAATCCAACTTTCAGAAAAGCTTTAGATGATGCAGACGAAATTCAAAAAAACAGTCAAAACACGTATTTAGAAGATTTTTATGTAGCATTTGACGCTATCAAAGGAGATAAAAAATTAGCCTCTCCAGATATCTTTGCTAACAGATCTTTAGTAGGTGAGATAGACTTAAATATGTCTGATAGCGATACTAAACGTGTATTAGAAACAAAGGTAGACGAGTCAATCGTTTCTGCTTTTGAGGTATTGCGTAAGCGTATTGATGAGTTTGGTGTAACCTCTCCAAACATCCAACGTTTAGGTAACTCTGGACGTGTATTATTAGAATTACCAGGTGTTAAGGATGTAGCACGTGCTACAGATCTTATTACTCAAACAGCACAATTAGAGTTTTGGGAAGGTTTAAAAGCAGATCAATTTAATCAGTTTTTAATTCAAGCAAATGACTTACTAAAAACTAAATTAGAAGCTAAAACAACTTCAGAAGAAACTACAGAAGCTAAAGAATTATCTGAAGAAGAAAAAGCTATTGCAGCACTTACAGGTGAAGAAAACGAAACTGTAAACGAGGTTAACCCATTATTAGATCTAATGGCTGGTCCTGGTTTTGGAGCAACTTTAGCACAATTTAATATTGCAGACAGAGAGCAAGTATTAAGTTACTTATCTATGCCAGAAGTAAAGGCATTATTACCATCAGAATTAAAACATACTAAATTTGTTTTTGGTAAACCAACAGAAAATAGTGAGTTAGTAGATCTTTTTGTTTTAAAAGGAAACAGAGACAATGAGCCACCATTAAATGGAGCGGTTGTAACAGATGCACGTCAATCTTATAACCAAGCAAATAAGGTTGTAGTTAGTATGCAAATGAATAGTAAAGGAGCTAAAATCTGGGAAAAAATGACAGGTGAGGCTTTTAAAACGCAAGGTCAAATAGCTGTAGTTTTAGATAATACTGTATACTCTGCACCTTCATCATCTACTGGACCAATTGCAGGAGGAAGTACTGAAATTTCTGGAAGCTTTAGCTTAAGTGAAGCAACAGATTTAGCTAACGTTTTACGTGCAGGTAAATTACCAGCTCGTGCAGAGATTATTCAAAGTAGTATTGTTGGACCATCTTTAGGTCAAGAAGCAATTGATAGTGGTACAATGTCATTTGGTATTGCATTAGCATTAGTATTAATCTGGATGGTATTTTACTATGGTAAAGGTGGATTATTTGCTGACATAGCAATGTTATTCAACATCTTATTAATCTTTGGTGTATTATCAGGTATTGGAGCAGTATTAACACTTCCTGGTATTGCAGGTATCGTATTAACTATTGGTATGTCTGTGGATGCAAACGTACTTATATTTGAGCGTATCAGAGAAGAACTATCCAAAGGTAAAGATCAAAAATCAGCTATTCAAGACGGATTTAGTAATGCATTATCATCAATTTTAGATGCCAACATTACAACAGGATTAACTGCATTAATATTATTTGTATTTGGTACAGGACCAATTAAAGGTTTTGCAACAACATTATTAATAGGTATTGGTACATCACTATTTACAGCAATCTTTATTACAAGATTATTAGTAGATTGGTATTCAAACAGAGGTGGTCAATTAGATTTCTCAACAGGTTTAACTAAAAACTTATTTAGAAACATTAATATCGAGTTTCTTAAAAAACGTAAAGTTGCTTACATCATATCAGCAGTAGCATTAGTATTAAGTTTAGGATCATTATTTACAAATGGATTAGATCAAGGTATTGATTTTGTTGGAGGACGTACAACGCAAGTTAGATTTGCAGAGCCAGTAAGTGCAGTGGAGATTGAAGGTATTTTAGCTTCTCAAGACGTATTTGGTAGTGCAACAGTAAAAACAGTTGGAGATGACAATAATTTAAAAATCTCAACTAAATATAAAATTAACGAAACAGCAAACGAGGTTGATGAAGAAGTAACAAGTAAGCTATACACAGCATTACAACCTTACCTTAAAGGTGTGTCTTTTGAAGATTTTAAAGACTTATCAAAAGCAGACAAGCAAATTGGTATTATGGATCAATATAAAGTAAGTCCATCAATTGCAGACGATATTAAACAGGCCTCTTTCTGGGCAGTTTTAGGATCATTAGTAGTTGTATTCCTTTATATTCTTTTCCGTTTTAAAAGATGGCAATTCTCTCTTGGTGCAGTAGCAGCAGTATTCCATGATGTAATTATCGTATTAGGTGTATTCTCTATTACATACAAGTTTATGCCATTTTCAATGGAAATTGACCAAGCATTTATTGCAGCAATCCTAACAGTAATTGGATACTCATTAAATGATACCGTTGTAGTATTTGATAGAATTCGTGAGTTTTTTAACGAGTACACAGGTTGGGAATTTGATAAAGTAATAGACAGCTCATTAAGTAGTACATTAAGTCGTACGTTAAATACATCTTTAACAACTTTAGTGGTATTATTAGCAATCTTCATTTTTGGAGGAGAGTCTATTAGAGGATTCATGTTTGCATTAATAGTTGGTGTAATAGTAGGTACCTACTCATCATTATTTATTGCAACACCAATCATGTATGACTTTGTTAAAAAAGGAAATGCAGCAGACGCATTAAAAAAGAAAGAAGTAGTTGTGGACGAAACAGTAGTTAAGTAGTCAAACACTAATCTTAATATTAAAAGCCTTTCTATTCATTTAGAAAGGCTTTTTTTTTATGTCTATAGCAATTTATTTTTGGGCGTTACCCACTTTTGCTTTTAGTAGCAAAAGTGCGTCAGGCTTTCCGTTACAATCTTTTTGCTCGTGCCTCTCAAAAAGGATTTCCACATCAATCCTTAACGCAACCTATCTGTAAAGTTACGTCTCTAAAAAGGGTTGTTTTCTCTTTGTTAGGGGAAAACAATTAGTCCTCTTAAAATAGTATTTAAACGGTTTAAGTTCGATTTTAGTAAGGTATATAAATCCAGTCAAGTTGGATTAAATATTACGTTGTGTAAGTAAGGTAGTTGTCAAATTTTTCAATAAAAAAAAGGCTAATTGTACAATTACAATTAGCCTTTTTTTTATAAAGTATGCGTTTTATTTTTCTAATAAATACTCGAAGTAATCCATTTTATCTCCAACATCAAGTAATAGTTTTTGAGCCATTCCAGCGTTAAGTTCTAGTACAAACTGAGCAGGAGTGTTAGACGGTAAACTAGTCTCATCCATTGGTTTTGCATTTTCCTGAAAACTAACAATACGTTTGTTGTGATCAAAAAATATTAGATCTAAAGCAATACGTGTGTTTTTCATGTAAAAAGAGCGTTCTCTAACCTCAGGAAACACAAATAACATACCTTGGTCATCCTTCATGCTATCACGATACATTAAGCCTGTCTGTATTTCGTAATCACTTTTAGCAATCTCAATATTAAATACCTTTACAATAGTGTCTGTAGTGCCTTTAAAAATAGTTAATTCCCCTTCTTTTTTAAAGTCAACTTTTGTAGGCTCAACTGTTTTGTCTTCTTTACAAGCATTAAAAACTAAAACTGAACTGCATAATACGACAACAGTAAAAAATTTTGTATATAATTTCATTATTTAGTAGTTGTTTTTGGTTTAAAAGCAAACATAAAATATAGTCCAATTAATATAAACGGAACACTTAACCATTGTCCTGTGTTAAGACCAAACCAGTTAATAAACTCGTCACCTTGTGGTTCTTTAACAAACTCTACAAAAAATCTTACACTCCAAAGTAGTATTAAAAATAAACCAAATAAAAATCCGGTTTGGTCCTTTTTAGTCGTTTTTGTGTAAACAAACCAAAGGATTAAAAACACAAAAATGTAACTAAACGACTCATACAATTGTGCAGGATGCCTAAACGGAACAGCTTCTAGTAAAGACGCCATATTTGGATTGTCAGTAATAGAAGCGTAGGCTTTTTTAACATCCTTAATTCCTGTTTTTTGAACAATTTCATATTTGTTGTAGTACTCTTGCACAAATCTAACACCAAAGTCAGAGTCTGTTATTTTACCAATAATTTCAGAGTTTATAAAGTTTCCAATTCTTATAAAAACAGCTCCAGAGGCTACAGGTATTACAATACGATCTAAAATCCACATCATAGATTTGTATTGGTATTTTTTACGGTATAAATACATACCTATTATTATACCAATTGCTGCACCATGACTAGCTAGTCCTTGAAACCCTTGAAACTCAAAACCACCTACAAATTTAAATGGCAAAATAACACTTAAAGGATCTTGGCCAATTAGTTCTGGCTGATAAAATATTACATGTCCTAATCGTGCACCAAGCATGGTAGCTAAAACGGTGTAAATAAATAATGGATCTAAAAATTCTAGATTTACTTTTTCGCGTTTAAAAATACGTTTCATTATAGCGTGTCCAATCACAAATGCTGCGATCCACATTAGGCTATAAAAATGAATTTTAAAATTTCCTATTATATCGATTCCTGTTAAAGGATTCCAATCGAATTTAAGTATATACATAGTTTGATTTTTGGAGTTGTAAATATAGTATTTATGCTTTATTAATTAGAATTACTTGACAAAGGTTTAGCAATAAATTAATGTTTATGCTAATTCTTGGCGCAAGTGCGTTAAGGATGGAAGTGGCATCCTTTTTTATTTTTCTTAAAAAAGATATAACGGACAGCCTGTTAAAACGCCCAAATTATTAATAAAAGTATTTATGGTACTGGGTCGTAACCGCTTCCTCCCCATGGATGACAACTAAAAATGCGTTTAATACTAAGTTTTAGTCCTTTTAATAATCCGTGTTTTTGAAGGGCTTCTTTGGTGTAGTGTGAGCAAGTTGGTTGGTATCTGCAAGTTGCAGGTGTAAATGGAGAGATGAGGTTTTGGTAAACCTTAATGAGAAATAAAAATGGTGCTAATATTATTTTTTTCATGGTATAAAAAATCCTCTCCATTGGAGAGGATTTGATGTATTTAGTTTGTCGTAAAAGTTGTGCCATCTTTACCGTCTTTAAGTTGTATTCCAGCTTCGGCTAGCTCATCTCTTATTTGATCTGATAAAGCAAAATCTTTATTGACTCTGGCTTCTTGACGTAGTTTTATTAATAATTGTACAGCTCCAGATAATTTGTCTGTACCAGCTCCAGCTTCGGTTTTATCATTTTTTAATCCTAAAATATCATAAACGAAGGCATGGATTGTTGTTTTTAAATCCTCAAGGTCTGTTGCGTTTAATGTTGCGCTTCCTTCTTTTATTTGATTGATGTATTTAACCGCTTCAAATAAATTGGCAATGACAATAGGTGTATTGAAATCGTCATTCATGGCGTCATAACATTTTTGCTTCCATGTAGCAATGTCTAATGTTGATGTTTTTGAAGCTTTTAAATGGTCTAATTGATTAACACCATCCATTAATCTGTTATATCCTTTTTCGCTGGCTAAAAGTCCATCGTCAGTAAGGTCTAAAATACTTCTGTAAGACGATTGTGCTACAAAAAACCTAATAACACTTGGTGTGTAAGCTTTGCTGAAAAATTTGTTGTTTCCGGATAAAAGCTCGTCTGGATTTACAGTGTTTCCTGTAGATTTTGACATGCGTTGTCCATTAAGCTCTAGCATGTTGGCGTGCATCCAATAGTTTACTGGAGATTTGCCTAATGCTGCTTGGTTTTGCGCGATTTCACATTCGTGATGTGGGAATTTTAAGTCCATTCCTCCACCATGAATATCAAATTGATCTCCAAGATATTTAGTACTCATTGCTGTACACTCTAAATGCCAACCCGGAAATCCATCACTCCAAGGAGATGGCCAACGCATAATGTGTGTTGGTTCGGCTTTTTTCCATAAAGCAAAATCTTGAGGGTTTTTCTTGTCTGATTGTCCGTCTAAAGCTCTTGTGTTATGGATTAAATCTTCAAGTTTACGCTTGCTTAGTACTCCGTAATTATTAGTTTCATCATATTTGTGAACATCAAAATACACTGATCCATTAACTTCATAAGCAAAACCATTATCTATTATAGTTTTGATAAGTTCTATTTGTTCAATGATATGTCCAGTTGCTGTAGGCTCTATACTTGGAGGTAAAAAATTAAAAGTGTTTAATATATTATGGAAATCAACGGTGTAGCGTTGCACGACTTCCATAGGTTCAATTTCTTCTAATCTTGCCTTTTTTGTGATTTTGTCTTCACCTACATCTGCATCGTTTTCTAGGTGTCCAGCATCTGTTATGTTTCTTACGTAACGTACTTTAAAGCCTAAGTGTTTTAGATATCTAAAGATAACGTCAAAAGACATAAACGTCCTAACATTTCCTAAATGCACATTGCTATATACTGTAGGTCCGCAAACATACATACCAATATAACCTTCGTTAATAGGTTTGAAATTGTCTTTTTCGCCAGTTAGCGAATTGTATATTTTTATGTTTTGATGTTTGTAAAGTTCCATTAGTAATTAGTGAAATTTAGTATCTAGTTTAATGTAATCTAAAAATTCGCGTTTAGTTTCTTTGTTTTTAAATTGACCTCCAAATTCTGAGGTCACTGTGCTGCTTTCAATATCTCTGATACCTCTAGAGTTAACACATAAATGTTTAGCGTCAACAATACAAGCAACATCTTCTGTACCTAAAGCTTCTTGCAATTCTTTAACAATTTGAATGGTTAGGCGCTCTTGTACTTGTGGTCGTTTTGCATAATAATCTACAATTCGATTCATTTTAGATAAACCTACAACAGTACCATTAGATATGTACGCTACATGAGCTTTCCCTACTATAGGTAAAAGGTGGTGCTCACAAGTAGAATAAACAGTAATGTTTTTTTCGACTAACATTTCACCATATTGGTATTTATTGTCAAATGTCGAAGCTTTGGGTTTTTTGTCAGGATGTAAACCTGAAAAAATTTCGTTTACAAACATTTTAGCCACACGATTAGGTGTCCCTTTTAGACTATCGTCTGTTAGGTCTAACCCTAAAGTTTGCATAATGCTGGTCACATCTTTTTTTATACTGTTGATTTTATCAGTATCTGATAGTTCAAAAGCATCTGCTCTTAAGGGTGTATCATGATTTGTACTTATATGGTTATCACCAATTTCATCATGATCATCTATGTTGTTTTCAATCTTCATTTAAATAAAGTCTGTAAGTGATGTTTTTAATAATTTGCAAAGATAAACAATAAATAAATTTGTATTAGGGTAGGGAATTGTTAAATGTACTTGTTATATGTGTAGGAATTGTAAAAATCTTAATATAGATAGCTATATTAACATATTGTTAATTAAAATTTCCTTAATTTTCGACCATAATCTTATTCTTAAAAACAATGAAACTTAGAGTATTCTTAACACTATTATTTGGAATTTTGATGTTTTCTCAGCAAGGAGTAGCTCAAACTAAAACAAAACAAAAAACACAGCTAGTTAAATACGGTAAAAATGTTGACGCACCTCTTACAGCTAAAGAAATGTCAATGTTGAAGGAAGTGTATCAAGATAAGTTGAATGATTATATTTTGAATAATAAGCAAAAAGTTAAAGATTTTAAGCATCTATTAAGAAATAGGATTGAAATCAAACAAATGCCAAATATTAAAGATGAAAATAAATTCACAAGATTATCTTCCGTGGAGTTGTTTGATCATTATAACTTAAATTTAACACGAGATAAGGTTTTTAACAAATCGACTTTTAATCCTTTAAAGTATAACCTTAATTTTTTTATAATAGGTTCAAGTATCTATAAAATTGATAATACTAATTATTTCATAGTTATCAAATCTCAGACAAACAGAAAATAAATTATTCTTTTTTTTAAGAAAACATATATCTTAACTTACATACCAATGAAGAAGTTTTTAGTAGCCCTTATATTATTAAACTCATTTATATCTTTTTCTCAAGACATATTAATGCAATCCACAACAGTAAGTCAATGTGGTGGTGTGTTTTATGATTCTGGTGGATCTGCAGCAAATTACTCAGACGGAGAAAGTTTTATTTTGACAATTTGTCCAGATGTTCCAGGTCAACAAGTTCAACTAGATTTTACAGCTTTTAGTACGGAGTTAAATTCTGATACAATGACTATTTTTGATGGAGATGATAATACGGCAAATGCTTTTGGTCAGTTTTCTGGCGGAGGAGCAGCCAATAATCCTGGTTTTGTTTCTGCTACACCAAATAATCCATCAGGTTGTTTAACTATTGAGTTTACATCTAATGGAACAGCAAATGCATCTGGTTGGGCAGCAAATGTTTCATGTTTTGAACCTTGTCAAACTATAGTTTCACAATTAGATAGTTCTTCTCCAGCACCAAATGGAGATGGGTATATTTGGGTTTGTCCAAACGAATCTATAACGTTAGATGGTAGTGCAAACTTTTCAGTTGATGGTACAGGTGCTACTTATGAGTGGGATTTAGGTGACGGTAACTTTATATCTGGTCAAACAGCTACATTTTCTTATACCACACCTGGTGTATATATTGTGAACTTAAATGTCACAGATACTAATACAGATTCAGACCCAAATGGTTGTTCTAATACAAATTTAATTAATCAAGTTATTCAAGTTGGTACAGAACCAGATTTTACAGGGACAGAAGCTGTCGATAGTGTTATTTGTTTTGGAGAATCCACAACAATAACAGGAGTTGTTACTCCAACTGAATATATTAATGATTGTACTCCTCCAGTTAGTGGTGTGACCGTTTTACCAGATCAATCTGGAGCGACATATGAGACCTCTATAACAGTAGATTGCTATGAGTCTTCTCAAACTTTAACAGATGTTAGTCAGGTAGTAAGTATTTGCATTAACATGGAACATTCTTATTCAGGTGATTTAGATATCTTTATTATTAGTCCAACTGGACAGCAAACTCAGCTATACGATGGAGGTGGAGGAGGTACCTATTTTGGTGGAGCTAATAATTTAGATGATCAAACTCCTGGAGTAGGAGCTGATTATTGTTGGGCATCCACAGGAACAACCACAGTCAATAATGGTTCAACGGTTACAGCAGGAAGTAACCCACCAGGTAACTCATGGGCACCAGGTACTTATTTGCCAACAGGTGATTTTAATAATTTGTTAGGAAGTCCTTTAAATGGAGATTGGACTATTCAAGTAATTGATAACTTATCAGTGGATGATGGAACTATCTTTTCTTGGGGAATAGAGTTTGATCCTAATTTACAACCACCAGAATTATCTTTTACACCAACAACAGTAACTGAAGGATGGGATATAGATCCTTCAATAATTAATGTAACAGGAAATGATATTGTTGTTCAACCAACAACTGCAGGAACACATTGTTATACTTATAGAACTACTGATGATTTTGGATGTGAGTACACTGAGGTTGTTTGTATAGACGTATTGCCAGAAATCGATAATGGAGAACCAAATGATTTGTTTTTATGTAATCCAGGAGCTCCTCCTTATATTTTTGATTTAACTGAAAATGATGCGGTAATGACTGCTTCTTCTGCAATATCTACAGATTTAGTAATTACTTATTTTGAAACTCAAGTAGATGCTGACAATAATACAGCAGCTATAGCTACACCTGATTCTTATAGCTCTTTGGCGACATTAGGTATGCCACAAACTATTTATGTTAGAGTAGAGTATTTAAGTTCAGGTTGTTATGAGACAGAAACTTTTACATTAAACATTACTACTCAACCAATTATTAATCCGGCTCCAGATATGGAGGTTTGCGATGATGTATCAAATGATGGATTTGAACCTTTTGATTTAGAGAGTCAAAATACAGCTATTTTAGGTACTCAGTCCTCAACTGCGTTTGAAGTTACATATTACTTAACCTTTGCAGATGCAGATGCAGGTGTGTCAGGAACTGCTTTGGTCAGTGATTATACAAATACTGTAAACCCACAGCCTATATATGTTAGAGTTCAAGTATCAGGAGATGATGCATGTTATTTAGCTTCACCTATACCTGTTTTTGAATTAATTGTAAATCCAAGAGATGATGCTTCATTTATAGTAACTCCTAATTGCTCAGGAGGAACTGTTTCTGGAATAGCAACTCTAGGAGGGACTTTTGCTTTTAATCCTGATTTAGGTGATGGTGCGATTATTGATCCTACCACTGGAGAAGTGACTAATGCAGTTTCGGGTACAACATATAACATAGATTATACAACAATAGGTACATGTCCTTCTACCAATTCAGAAGAACTTATAATTCCTAATACAGATGATCCGTCGTTTACAATGACTCCAACTTGTGATGGTGGTATTGTTGATACTGAAGCAACTTCAGGAGGAACATACGCTTTTAACCCATTACCTACAGATTCAGCTACTATAGATTCTGCAACTGGAACAATAATAAACGGAACTTCTGGTACGACTTATACTGTAGAATATACTACAGCTGGAACTTGTCCTGATAGTAGTACACAAGATGTGACTGTTTATCCAGTAGAAGATCCATCATTTTCAGTTCTAGAAAACTGTGATGGAGCAACAATGAATATCTTAGGTGATTCAGGAGGTGTATTTGCTTTTAATCCTGCAGTAACAGATGGAGCAGTTATTGATTTTGTTACAGGTGAAATTACTAATGGTGTTTCGGGTGTAACATATACTGTCGAATATACAACAGGAGGACCATGTCCAGAAAATAGTTTCCAAAATGCAACTGTTTTAAATGCGGATGATCCAGCTTTTACTGTGCAACCAAACTGTGATGGAGGTATTGTAGATTCAGTAGTGACTTCAGGAGGAACCTTTGCTTTCAATCCAGCTGTTACAGATTCGGCTATAATTGATGCAAACACAGGAACGGTAACTTTGGCTACTCCAGGAAATTCATACACTATTGAATATACAACTGCAGGAGCATGTATTGCTTCAAGTACACAAATTTTAAATGTATTGTCAGCTGATGATTCTTCATTTACTTATCAACCAACTTGTGATGGTGCAATAGCGACTATTAATGGTTTATCAGGAGGAACATTTAGTTTTAATATTGCTCCTCCAGCAGGAGACACAGCTACATTGGATACTGCATCAGGATTAATTACAGGTGGAGTTTCTAACGCTAGTTATAGTGTTGATTATACTACCAATGGACCTTGTCCTACGACAACTAATCAAACAGTAACAGTTTACCCATTACCCACTGCTGTCACACCAACAGCATTATCAGTATGTGATGATGGTACACCAGATGGATTAACCAGTATAGATTTAAGTTTAAAAAACAACGAGATTAGTGGAGGTAACCCAGCGTATTCAGTGACATATTATTTGACGCAGTCAGACGCAGATTTAGAGGTTAATCCATTACCAATACCTTATGATAACGTTAGTAATCCACAAATTATATTTGTACGAGTAGAAGATGTAAACACGACATGTTATACGACAACAACATTACAATTAGAAGTAGAGCAAGCACCAGTAACCTTTCCGCCATCAGATTTAACATTTTGTGATCCAGATAGTGATGGTTTTGGAGTATTTACATTAACAGATGCAGATGCCGAAATCACAGCAGGCGCACCAGGACTAACGGTAACCTATCATGAAACGTCAAGTGATGCTCAATTAAATGTTAACCCACTAACTAGTCCATATAATAACATTGTAGAAAACACTCAATTTATTTATGTACGAGTAGAAAGTACAACCATATCAACTGCTTGTGCTAGTTATGAAACGTTAACCCTAATCGTCTACCCAACCCCACAAATCACAGACCCAAGCCCATTAGAAGTTTGTGATAACGATACAGATGGTATTGCGGTTTTTGATTTAGAATTAAATAATGCAGAGATTTTAAACCAGTTAGATTCAGATACCAGTAACGATCTAGCAACAGCAGATTACACAATTACATTTTACGAGACTCTAGCCAATGCAGAAGTGCCACAAAATGCAATAGCAACCCCAAATGCTTACGTAAACACCACACCAGATTTACAAACCATTTGGGTAAGAGTAGACGATAACGCTAATGGATGTTCAACAATAACAACAATGGATTTAGTAGTTAATCCATTACCAGTATTAGTACAACCTGATGCATTAGAGTTATGTAACGCTACCGATTTACCAGGAGAAACTAGCGCTTTAGCCCAAGAAGAATTTACTTTAGAAGATGCCAATGCACAGATTTTAAACGGACAAAGTGGTATTACGTTAACGTACTACTTCACACAATTCGGAGCCGATAATGCAACAGCAGCAGACCAAATTTTTAGTCCTTACACCAATGTTGCCAATGCACAAACCGTGTATATCAGAGCCGAAGACAATGTAACTAATTGCGTTAGTACCATTACTTTAGATTTACGAGTAAACCCAACACCATCACCACAAGCCACACCAGCAACATTAGTAGTATGTGACGATGACAATGACGGATTCTCAAGTTTTGACTTAGACAGTCAAACCACAGCAATTTTAAACGGAGAACCAGATGTCACTATTAGCTACCACGAAACAGAATCAGATGCCATCAACGACATTAATGTTTTAATAAGTCCATACACCAACATTGTAGCCAATACCCAAATGGTTTATGTACGTGCAGAAAACGACAATACAGGATGTTTTACTATCGTTATACTACCATTAGACGTACAACCCTCACCAGTAGTACCAGTAGCAATCGACGATTACGTAGTCTGTGATGATAATGACGATGGATTCAATCAATTTGATTTTGATACGGTAATGACACCTCAAATCTTAGGGACTCAAAACCCATCAGATTTCACACTAACATACCACACCACACAAGCCAATGCAGACACTGGAAGTAGTCCAATAGTCAACACAGGTAACTATACCAACGCGACCAACCCACAAACTATTTATATACGTTTAGTAAGCAATACCAATGGATGTGTTAGCACAGGCGAATTTATAATCAGTGTAGAATTTCCACCAGTAATCGTACAACCAACACCATTAACAATTTGTGATGAGTTAGACGCTAATTATTACGAAAACAATGATGAGATAGCCACTTTTGATTTAACCGTTAAAAATGATGAAATCACAGCAGGAGATGCTAGTTGGATCGTGACGTATTACGAAACACAAGCCGATGCTACCGCAGACAGTAATGCTATAGCAGACCCAACGCAATACACTAACATGATGGTCGGTACCAATCCAGCCAATCCACAAACAGTGTATGTACGTGTTACCGATGGCGACACAGGTTGTTTCTCATTCACAACCTTAACCATACGTGTATTACCCAACCCAACACCAGCACCAAACCCAGATAATATCGTGTTGTGTGATGATGTAGATGTAGTCGGACCAAACGATTTAATTGAAATCTTTGATCTAACCACAAACGAGGTAGCAACCATAAATGGCGAAGCTAACGTTAGTGCAAGTTACTACACAGACTTAGACGATGCCTTAATGGGAAGCAATCAGATTGTAGATCCAACCATGCATAGTAATGAAGATCCAAACAATCCAGGCATAGCCATTACACCACAAACTATATATGTACGTGTAACAAATGGATCAGATGCTTTAGGAACAGGCGGAACAGGATGTTTCACTATTGTAAGTTTTGATATCATGGTCAACCCATTACCAGCAGTAGTGCCAATATCAGATTATATTTATTGCGAGTTATTTAATGACGGACAATATGGATTTGATTTAGAGAGTAAAACGGACGAAATCCTAAACGGACAAGATCCAACCCTCTTTACAGTCACTTATCATGAGACACAAGCAGAAGCAGACCAATCAATGAATGACTTAGTTAGTCCATACACTAATACTAGTAATCCACAAACCATTTATGTAAACATCACTAATACCATCACTGGTTGTGATACCACAACAACGTTTGTGATAGAAGTTCAAGAAGCAGCACAAGTCAATCCAGACATGGAAAGCTTAGATTATTCAGAATGTGATGATAATATGGAAACCGATGGAGACACCACCAATGATAGTGTACAATTTGATTTAGAAAGTTTAAACGAAGAAGTATTAGACGGACAAGATCCATTAAACTACATTGTAAGTTATTATGAGTCACAATCAGATGCAGATGCAGGAATCAATCCATTACCATTATTGTATGAAAACATCGTTAACCCACAGGTAATTTATGTAAGAGTAGATAACGACACCATGGTAGACGATGGAACCGGAACCATGGTAGACAGTTCAATCTGTTACGATACAGCTGAAATCACCTTGGAAGTCGATCCATTACCAGAATTTGATTTAGAAGATAGTTATTTACTATGTATCAATACCAATGGATCAGAGGTAGTCAGCGCACCAATCATAGACACAGGATTAGATGAAACCCAATATACCTTTGAGTGGTCATTAGACGGAGTAACCCTTTCGGGAGAAACAGGAAGCAGTTTAGAGCCAACCCAAGCAGGTACTTATGAAGTTATAGTAACAAATGTAACCACAACATGTAATAACTCAGATACGACTATAGTCGAAGAAAGTGAGCCACCAACAGTAACCTATGAATTATTAACAGAAGCCTTTGCAGATGTTCACAACATAGAAGTTACAGCCACAGGAAACGGAACGGTAGCACTATATGAATTTAGTTTAGACGATGGACCATGGGAAAGTAATATCCCAAACAACGGAAGCTTTACCTTTACAGATGTAGGAGCAGGCGATCATATAATAACAGTAAGAGATATAAACGGATGTGGAGAGCGAAGTGTACCAGTATCAATCATGGACTATCCACACTTCTTTACACCAAACGACGATGGGTTTAATGACACATGGAACATCTACGGAATCTCAGATCAACCAGATGCAGTTATTTACATATTTGATCGTTACGGAAAGCTAATAAAACAGTTAAGTCCAACCGGATCAGGATGGGATGGAACCTACAATGGTAACCCAATGCCAACCAGTGATTATTGGTTTACTGTAGATTACAGAGAACCAAATGACACTAATAACACCAGAAAACAATTTAAAGCCCACTTTACCTTAAAACGATAAGACGCTTTAAAACTAATAGTGATACAAAAAAAGCCTGAACGTTATG